>JBDSLD010000110.1:0-34148 GCA_039916545.1 Ferruginibacter sp. | reverse complement strand
GCTTCTAAAATAACTTTTGCTTTAAAATCGGCGGTAAATTTCCGCCTGCTTGTCTTTGCCATAATTGGTAATTTAAGATGAAAAAATGAATCTTAATTACCTGCCCTAATTTTAGGGGACATTATAGGGTGGTTTATTTAAGTATTGAAAGTCGGGAGATAATTCAGACTATAACAGTAACGCTTAACATCAAATATTAAAGTACCGGCTATTCTAAAAGTCCTGGTTTTTATTAGGAAAAAGGATGTGCGGGCAATGTCGCCTATATATCTGGAACAAAATTTGCTGGTTATTTCCCGGTTGAAAATATTGGATTGTTATCTATCCATGCACAACAAGCTTTATTAAGCGGAGTGTGCAAATGCGCTATTTATTGATCGCCGTGCGACCCGGTTAAATTTCACATTAAAATAATATCATCATATTTTCAATGAAAGGGAAAATGCAAATCATGCCTGTCTAAAATACATACGTTCAGTGTGATGGTTTCATAGGTTGAGAAGGATTTAGAGTACTTAAAATATACTACCGTGGTATAGGTATAAAAAACAAAACGTTTTTTAATTCAGTTTAGTATAATATATTTTGGTCATCCGGGCCATTTTTCATAGGAAGTAAATTTAGATCCAGTTATTTATATGGAGTGCCTAACTTAACGAATTTAGCATTCCACTATTTCTTTTAATTATTCCGGCAGGGCTTAAATGTAAATGAATAAATCATTTCCAGAAAGCACAAGCTCCACAGAATATAATTTATTTATCCCGTTCTGGAATAAACAAATATGCTGATTTACATAAAAAACTTTTGGATTTAAATAGTTCTTAAAGATGTCAACTTTTAGCAACCTTACAAAACGCAACACTAAAGCTAATATTTTCAGGATATGCTGATATTAGAATAGCAACATAATCAGCGTTTTGTTTTCAAGCAGAGAAATTCATATTTATCCTTACGGAATTCCGATAGCTGATCGGTAATAATTGGAATATTTCGCTAAGATAAGGACTAAATGTTAAACAAACACTTCGCAAGGCATAAAATCGTGTTTTTCGTTGTAAAAAAATCTACTGCCTGCTACACATGTATTTTTATTTATATGGTCTACTTTGCAAAAACTTGTTACCACTGACCATATTAATCAACAAACAGTATTGATCTTTATAAGATTGCCGGAGCAGTCGATAACTTTCTATTCCGGATGGAGTGCCGCTTCATTGTTGAATGTTTTATGCAACATGAGTTATACATACCAGTGACGATAATCTGAAATGATGTTAATTTCTAATGAAGTATTTAATTCCATTTATAACATACTCCGACTGAAAGCCTTTCATTGCTCCCTGGTACTCACGCCTGTCAAAAGATGAATAATAAGTAAATACATGTGTGTCAATACTTTTTATCTTTCCTTTATATGCCTTGTCGTCAAATGAAGAATAATAGGTGAGCGTAGAGTTCCCGATATTTTTGAACTTTCCTTTACAGGCATCATTTCCAAATGAGCCATAGTAAGCGAAAGAAACCACGCCTGCATTTTTTATCTTTCCTCTGAATGCCTCATCATCGTACGCGGTAAAATAATCTACCTGTATTGCGCCAATACTTTTAAGTTTTCCTTTGAACTGTTCGTTTTCGTAAGAACTGTAATATGTGAAGGCAGTCAGTCCGATATATTTTACTTTTCCACGAAATGCTTCATTATCATTTTCCGTATAATACTCGGTCCTGCCCATATATTTTTCAAGCCTCCCGGGATAATTACCATAGCGGCCCCTACTGTACGCTACACCCCAATCAATAATTTTTCCGTCATTTGTTATGTTGATGGTTATGGCATCGCCGGTTACAAAAGTTATGATGTCCGAGTTACTGCTACTGGTCAATGTTATCTGAGAAAGCTTTTGTCCGTATGACACCGCTAAAAAGAATATAAGCGGTATTGTGAAAACTATTTTTTTCATCTGTTTGGTTTTTTCGCGGAAGTAAACAACCGAAATAAAGTTAGCAAAAATTGCGTAAGCGGGTTGTGCATTTTAGATTACCGCCGCCTGTACCCCTATTCCAGGATGGATCACCTAAAAATAATTGATCGGAATATGAATTAAAACTTACATTTATTTGAAAAGAAATCAACCATGAAATTATATTTTAAAACCGGGTGTTTAGTTTTGATCAATTTAATGACCGCATTTTTATATGCACAAGAGCATCGGCACCTCCCGGTACTAACGCCTCAGCAGGAAAAAATATTGCCGGCAGACTGGCTGATCAAACCTATAAAAGAAAAGGCAGGTATATATTACAGTGCAGATCACAAAGACATTATTTTATATAACGGATTGGTCAAAAGATCATTCCGGCATACCCCGAATGTTGCCTGTATCGATTATAAAAATATGAGTAATGGCCAGCAATTGTTGCGGGCGGTAAAGCCTGAGGCAAAGGTTACTATTGACAATAAAGAATACAATGTAGGCGGATTAAATGGCCAGAAAGAAAATGCTTACCTGTTGCCTGGATGGCTGGATAATTTTTCTGCCGGCGAAAATGATTTTAAACTGATTCGGTTTAAAGTAGCAGCCATCGAACCTTTTGTAAAATGGAAGCCATCGGGTTGGGCCACAAATAAGAATCAGCCTGCCGGCAAAATGATCTCTTTTTATTACGGTTCTACTGCCCCTTCAGTTAAGGATATCAGTATCATTGTAAATTATGAGTTATATGATGGCTTGCCCCTGATCGTAAAATGGTTATCAATTGAAAATAAAGGAACTGCCATCGTAAAGATCAACCGGGTTGTGAATGAAGTATTGGCATTGGTGGAAGAAGAAAGCGCGGTGGTTGGAACACCTGAGGAAATGAAGAAACAACATGGCATTTATGTAGAAACCAATTATGCTTTTAATAACGAGATGCGGTATGATATAAGCGACCAGACAACTCACTGGAAGACAGATTCTGTGTACACTTCACAAGTGAACTACAATTATCAAACGCCCTGCTTGCTGGAAATTTATCCTGAAAAGCTGATTGCTGTAGAGTTGCCTCCGGGCCAGACTTTTCGTTCTGTTCGCACGCATGAATTATTGATGGACAGTTATGACCGTGAACGGCGGGGTTTAGCCATACGTAAAATGTATAGTACGGTCGCGCCCTGGACCACGGAGAGTCCTATATTCATGCACCTGGTAAGCAAAGATGACGAAGAGGTAAAAACGGCTGTGGACCAGTGTGCCGCAACAGGATACGAGGCGCTTATACTTAGTTTTGGTAGTCATTTAAATATGGAAGATTCTTCCGAAGCGAACATTGAAAAATGGAAATCCCTTGCTGATTATGCACATAACAAACATATACAGATTGGCGGGTATTCTTTATTCAGTAGCCGGCGCATCAGCGATGAAGATGATGTGATTGATATTAAAACGGGCAAGCCTGGTGGCGCTTTTTTTGGCAACGCACCTTGTTTCGGCAGCAAGTGGGGGTTGGCCTACCGGGATAAGATCAAACATTTCTTTACCCGGACAGGTTTTAATATTTGGGAAAATGACGGGCCCTATCCCGGGGATGTTTGCGCTTCTACCGTGCATCCCGGTCACAAAGATTATGATGACAGCCAGTGGCGCCAGATGGAGATCCAGAAAGAATTGTATCATTGGCTAAATGAGCATGGTGTTTACATCAATGCGCCTGATTGGTATTTTTTAGATGGCACGCACAAGATCGCGATCGGGTACCGCGAAGTAAATTTTTCTTTACCGAGGCCGCAACAAAAAATATTAAACCGGCAAAATATTTATGACGGCACCTGGGAAAAAACGCCTTCCATGAGTTGGGGATTTGTTCCATTGACAAGATACCAGGGAGGAGGCGAAGAGGCCGTATTGGAACCGCTAAAGGATCACCTGATTGATTATGAACAATTGATGGTACAATACTATGGCGCCGGCGTACAGGCCTGTTACCGCGGGCCAAGGTTGTATGACGCGGAGGTAACAAAAAAATTGGTGAGTGGGGTAGTAGCCTGGTACAAGAAATACCGCAACGTCCTTAATTCAGATATCATCCATTTAAGAAGGGCGGATGGAAGAGATTGGGATGGGATATTGCATGTAAATCCGCTGTTAAAGGAAAAAGGATTTTTGATGTTGTACAATCCATTAAAAGAAAAGATAAACCGGTCGGTAAGTATTCCTTTGTATTACACGGGTCTCTCTTCCATAGCAACGGTATCGGAAAAAGGCGCAACAAAAAAGCAATACCCAATCGACAGAAAATACATGATCCAATTAAATTTCACCATCGGGCCCGAAAGTTATACCTGGTTTGTGATTGAATAAGATAGGGATATTGCTTCCTTTAAGGGCTTGATTCAATTATACATCAATAATTCAATTGAACTTTACATCACCAGGCGCAGCGATCTGCCCTGTGCCTTCTTCGTTACTACTGCTATAATCTTTAGAGTATATGTAAAAAGAAATTATTAGGGATCCAGGGATGCATTGATTAGTAACAAGGAAGACACCGGGCAGAGCCCTGCGCCTGAAAATAAAGTTTCGAACAATACTGCAGCACTTACAATTACATAAAAATGACTAATATTTTTATCTACCTTAAGCAGTTATGATTACCATTACTGAACCATTACCTGCTGCAGCATCCTAATATTATCTACGCCTGTTATTTCAAGCTGATAAATTCCCTTTGCTAATAACTGCGGTACTAAAAGCGACTGTGACACATTACTGCCATCGACCGTTGTTGCTTTGGTAAAAACTGTCTGCCCGGCATTGTTCACCAGGCGAATGGTGTAATTTCCTGCAGGTTGATTATTGAATTGCAGGTTGATTGCGTTGCCTTGTAACGGGTTCGGGTACACGCTGATGGCTCTTTTATTATTTCCAATGGCAACCCTTACAGTCTGGCTGTAGCCGCTTTTTCCATTCCGGTCAATATACCTGATCCGGTAAAAGTTATTGCCTGTTGCTGCTTTTTCATCCAGCCAGTTATAATGGACAGGCGAATTATTATTTCCTGTAGCCTTCGTAATATTTACTTTATTAAAATGACTCCCATCAGTAGATTTTTCCACCTCATACGTTTCAGTATTCAGCTCATTTTCCACATTCCAGCTTACTTCAATAGTTGCATTTTTTTGATGCGCTTTAATATTGGTAAAAGTTACCGGTAAAACAATCACAGGCTTAAACACGATCATGAAACGATTGGCTGCTGAAGAAGCCGCATCAGGCGTTAGGGTGAAATTAACAAGGGTCGGTTGATCAAGACCAACAGGCTTGGTGGTGCCTAAATAATTATCTTTCAAAAAGGCCGTTAAACCAGGATGGTTAAAATTTGCCGGTGTAAATTTGAACCGGTAGGCATGTTGCGTTGTCTTCGACAGTTTAATAAATAATGTATCACTGGATTTGATAAGCGGTCTTCGTTCCATTGCAAGTGTAGAGCCGTGCCTTAGCAAAGCGATTTCTTCATGCACATTTCCAAATTTCATAGCATCTTCCAGCCGGACGCTATCACTAAAATTATCATTGAATTCCGCCATGGAACCATCCGCTAAGGTCAGCGAGCTATCTGCATTTAAAATAAATAGTTCCATGCCCAGGCTTTCAGGTGTTGACATTGGCCGGAATACCAGGTTATTGTTAAGGCCTGATTTATTACTCTCATTAAAAGTTAGGGTCGCCGTGCCATTAAGGTCGGTTTGAACAAAAAATGCCTGTTGCGACTGGATCACTTTTGTTTGAGCACTGCCCGAAACCGTTTTAGCAAAAACGCCGTCACCGTCAAGGTCGTCCAGCATAACATATCCGCCAACCTGGTTTAGTAAAGGATCCCACACATAAAAGCGCTTGATAATATTCGTTCTTGAAACGGTGGAAAAATCTACCGGGGAAGCATATGGATTACCGATCAATGCATAGCTGCCAGCCGTTGATCCGGCTGTAAATACCTGGGGACCGGTTTGCAATCTGCCGGCGCTCCTGAGTGTAGTATTGTTTTTATTGGACATGCTAAAATTTACAGGGTCCCTGTCTCCGCGGATAAAAATAAAATAGCCTGTATTGTCGGCACTGCCGCCGGAACCCGCGGAGATGCTGACATTTGTATTGGTCACTGAAACAAATCCCTGGGTAGCTGTATTAAATTTCTTTAAAGAATAACTGTTACTTGTGTCCAGGCCGCCGCCGCCTCCCGGTCCTGAAACAAACGTTCCTACGCCTGGTGTGTATGTTCCGCCGTTCTGCCATGAATCGTAAATTGTATTTGTGCTGGTTAGTGGCGAGGTCATTAAACGCCATGACCTTCTTGCGGGTATATATCTTTCTACAATAAAATTACCTCCGGCCGAATAAGCAAACCCACCGGTTACAGCTGCTACATTTGCCGTATTCACAACATCTGAACGAAGCGTGATGGTCTTGCTGGTGAGATCAATCACGCCTGCGGTTGGAGTAAGTGTTCCTGTTAACCCAAAGGATTGATTGATGGTTACCCCTGCAGTGTTATTTACCTCCAGGTTGTTCATTGCAGTGATGGTGGCAGTGCTGCCCGGGAAGCTTTGAGCGGCTGTGCCATTTAAAATTATCCTGCCATTATTGGCCAGTGTACCTCCATTGCTAAAACTTCCGGAAATTGTAAGTATGCCTGAACCGGACATTGATAAAAAAGCGCCTGTGGCGATAGTAATATTGCGGACATTAGCTGTGGCATTTATCAATGGATAATTCGCGATACCGGAAGGAATGATCGCATCGGTGGTGCTTGTCGGAATACCGCCGCACCAGTTGGCAGCATCATTCCAATCCGTACCATTGCTGCCCGTCCACACGTCATTTGCTACAGTTATAATCGCGGTATTTGTAAGGTCCACCGGATCCGCAACACAAGCGGCATCAGTTAATATCGTAATTGTATAGGCAGCTGTTGCTGTCGGTGAAACTGTTAGATGTATCACTGGCGCTGTGCCACTAAAAATATCGCCGTTGCTCAACGCTCCGTTTATAGTGCCGCTACCGGCTACAGCTATATCAAGCATCGTACTGTTGCCATTACAAATGGAAGTAGTACCATTGACAGCGCCTGTCGGACGGTTATTGACCACTACGATCGTCTTGGCAGAATCCGAGCAGCCATAAGAATCAGCAACTGTTACTGTATAGGTGCCCCCGCCTGCCAATATAATCGGGTCCCGGGTCGTTGAAACAACCACATTACTTGCATTGGTCCATTTGTAAACAGGATTTGATGCAGCTCCGGCATCAGAATCAAAATTTACTGTAGTGCCCGCGCAAACCGGCGAATTATTATTGGCTGAAACGGCAAAAGAAATATGCGTAAATTCATATGCTCCCGGATCGGGATTTGAAGTGTTACGGCTGATAGTATTGATATCAGTGCTGATCGTTAGCGGCGTATTGATTGGAGTGCCTGCATTGTCAAGCACGCAATTGGTAATGCTATCCGGCGCCAGGTCGTAAGCCGAAGAGATGAAGCTGACCGGTAGATTCACAGAATTCGCTTCACCACCGGATATGCTCTTCCATTGTGCAAATGTCCTGTTGCTGGCACTGCCCCATTCTCCTGTTGTATTCGCATTACTGCTATAAAGGTCATTGTTGTTGGAAGTAGTGGAGGACCAGTTGGTGGCTGGCGGCGCAACAATATTACTGATCGCATAAATTGACCCTGTACCGGTCCTTATGTTCATGAAAATATTGTTCCTTAATGATATTGTTCCGCTCACCGGTCGGATAAAAGCGGCGGAACGTGCAGCTGAACCGGTTGCGTTGCCGCTGATGCTTACCGTATTGTAATAATAGTTCCAGTTGGTGCTGGCTGCATGGTTGATCCCATAAATCTTAATTCCATTGATATAACCCGAATTATCCAGCCTGATAGAATTGTTATAAACATTAAAAGATCCGTTGGTTGCCAAGATCCCGCAAAGAGCCGGACCGGCGCCAACAGCGGTATTTGTAAATCCCGCCACGCGGTTATTAAAAATGTTTCCAGAGCCCGAAGCTGTTATACCAATGCCGGTGATCGTTGTATTTATAGCGTTGGTGGTAGTAGAACTGAAATTCAGCAATATATTACTGGAGACTTCCTGTCCGGCCACAGTAGCTGCATTAAGAATTCCTATGACCGCAGCATTAGTGGGTGACCCTGTTTCCGCCGAAGCGTTTACTTTGGCAGATGCAGTAGAAAGGCCGGAGATAGTATTACCAGAAATAATGTGGACAAATGCGCCGGATACATTGATACCGGTGATCTGTGCATTTGTGCCCGTAGAAGCAAGAGAAATATTGGAAATAACATTATTGCTGATTGCAGATGCGCCGGTGGTAAAAATACCGGTGTAGGCCGAGGAACCTGAATTTGCATTGGCCACGGTATTGACATCTTTAATAATATTGTTATTAATAGTTATTATAGCGGCTGTTACTGCATTGTTCCTGATGCCGGTAAAGGTGCCGGAAGAAGCAGTGCTCAGGTGACTTATATTTTGTATGGCGTTTCCATTAACCTGCATGGCAGAATTAACGGCAATACCGATCGATATACCAATTAAAGACGTGGTGGTTGCACTTGAAGATGACAATACGCGGATATTATCTGGTGTGGTCGTGCTCCCTATAATGTTATTATTTACCAGCAATGGTGCAGTTGCATTGTTCACATAAATTCCCTGGAAAAAAGAAGAGGCCGGAGCAACACCGATATTATTGATATCAAACCCACCAACCTGGTTACCATTGACTGATCCGCCTGCGCCAGCTGAATAAATACCCCTGATAAATGAAGTATTTGTAGTTGATGTAGTAGAGCTGGTAAATGAAATAGATCCGTTGCCTGTGTTTGAGCCAACAGTGTTGCCCTCGCCTGCCTGGGAACCGCCGATATTTATTCCGGGTCCGTTTGTTTCTATGCCTGTAAAAGCATTGGAACTTGCCGCCATCGGCACACTGGAAAGCGATATGCCAGCGATCGTATTGCCGGTGATATCTGATACAGGAGTAGCGCTGGTTGTAGCTATCAATATCCCCTGGAAAGAAATATTTCCTGACGTCGAAGCATATACGGCATTGGACCCTGACGTCTGGGCGGTGCTCCCGCCGATAAAGTTATTTGATACAGAATAGCCGGAGCCTCCTGCTATTCTTATGCCATGCAGCGTGGTGTTGGCAGCGTAGCTGATTGCCCCTGAAACATTTCCGTTAAAAAAACTATTGGCTGAAATGGTCCAGCCTGTCGAGCCTGTCGCAGTAATATCGATGGCACGATCCCGGTAATTATAAATATTATTATTTGAGATCGTATTGGCTGAATTTTCCTTTCCAACGGTGCCGGAAGAGTAAATCGCCACGTTGCCCGTATTACCTGCTGAAGTTGCATTAATTGTATTATGGTCTATAAGGTTATTGCTGTTTCCACCGGCAACCGCCGAGGTACTGAAAAGAATAACGCCAGTCGTTGAATTCGTATATGCTTTGATATCGCAATACCGGATCGTATTATTTGCAGCGCCATTGATAAATGTAAATGCGCTACCGGTTGTGCCAGCCGTATTCGTATTTTCGAAACTAAGGTAACTTCCGCTTCCTCCATTGCTGGCATCGATCGTTACCCTGTCGGCGCCGTTCAGGCGGATAAGCCCTGTTGGTACATTTCCCGAAATATTTCTTACCGTGGTGCCATCCGGCTGAATGAGTAATGAATAATTGCCGGCACCGGTTTCTACCCACTGGTTCAATGCATTGCTTCCATCTTCGGCAATATCAGATATGATGTTAAAAGTAGCATTGCCTGCCAGGCCAACCGTATTAACTGCCGCGAATAACCCATCAGCTTTGGTAAGCGTAGTAAATATTTCGCCTGTACCGATATTGTAATTACCAGAAAAGGGAATATTATAACTATTGATGGTGCCGCTAACCGGGAAAGAAGATGAGGTGAGGGCAACGCTGGGCGCAGCCGCAGCAAAGACCCCTGAACTAACCGCGGTATTCGCGGTTGTCGCCAGGTCCTCTGCTACAATAAAATATTGAATTACCCCCGCAGTTCCTGCAGCTCCTCCTTTAAGAAGTGAGTAGTCGATCGTGAATGTAAAAGGAGAGATGGAATTGGTAGCCTCGGTATATTTCCAGCCATTTGTACTGGAAGTATTGTCGAGCCAGGCATTGGCATCCGTAAATCTTTTGTAATAGATCCTGGGTTTGGTGCCGGGGGCAACGTTAATGCCGCTTGCATCGGTGATCGATATCCCGGTAACATTTACACTGTCCGGCAGTGTAGAATTGCTTAGCAAAGTATAAGATATTACAGGTGGGATAGATTCGATCCCAAAAATTTCATCGGCACCAATATCCGGTGAGGAAGACGCACCTGTATAACCCGGATTGCCTGCCCGTATCTGCGCATCTGCATCGTCCGCAAAGCCTGGTATATTTACCGCGCCACTTTCGATCAGCGAGGGCTGCGTATCATCCATGTGAAGGAAAAGTGAGGATGACCCGGTAACGCTTAAAAATTTTGTTGTTAGATTTTCTGTGACGGAAAGTGCGTCCCTTGTGCTCACCCTTGTTTTATAGTTAGCAATAAGCTGGTCGGCATTTGTCCCGTCGTAAAATACCAGCCTGGCAGTTCCCGGGGTACCGGCGTAAAAAAGGTTATTGTTAGATGTGGCCGCATAATTATTTAAGGCCGTGCCCGATCTGCGGTAAGCAACTGTAACGCCGGTTCCCTTTGCAGTCGATGTGTTAGTGATACTGTTATTCCTTAAATTTAGTGCCGCCGTAGTTGCCGTTGCGTTTACCACGTGGTAGATACCGGAGGAACTGAAATTCGTTCCTGTTGAAACTGCATTCAGGTAGATAGTGTTGTAATAAATGTTGATAGCAGAGGAAGCCGTTGTGGAAGTTACACTAATACCCCTGATAGCGTCAGTGGCAGAACTTACATTAGGTGTTCGAAGGTCGCCGGCCAAATTATTATAAACATTCACAGTCATGCCTCCTGACACCAGGATACCATTGACAGTACTGCCGGCGTTGCTGCCGTTTATGTCGTATATCTTATTCTTGTAAATATTTTTTGTTGTCCCCCCGGATACTGAAATTGCAGTAACCGCAGCGGCGCCTGTTGATGAAATGGTATTGATCACATTCGAATAGATCTTATCATTTCCCGCACCTGTGCTGATACCGGTGATGGCGGCCGCACCTGAGATATTATTTACCAGGTTACCAGTGGTAGCATTATTACCCGTGGTGAGGTTGACAGCAAGAGCGGTGATGGCTCCTGATCCGCCCGTCCAGTTGCTAAAGGTATTATTCTGGATAGTTTTTGTACCAGCGCCTGCATCGGTATTTATCCAGCCGGCAATAACGGTAGAACCGCTTACGATTATATTCGAAAAATTGTTGCTGTTATTATTTACAACACCACCGGATACCGATGTAGCAGTGCTTGTAAAAAGCGTCACAGTTCCTCCCGCAGCTTTTGTGAAAGTGCCGCTGATGGAATTATTGTTTACATTTTGAGTACCAGTTGCCGGTACGACTACACTGTTGGAAATAAAAGTGATGTTACCCGTCGTATTGACATTGAGCTTGGTAAAAGTGTTTCCGTTAATTGCCTGTGAAAGCGTAGCCGCGGAATTATTGATGTAAGTATTATTACCGGTGCCGGCTACTGTATAGGTAATCCCGGAAAAATTATTGTTATTGATCGAAAGCGCTGCCGTTCCTGTACCCGCGATATTGGTGATAAATACTTGAGAGCCTGAATTAGCCGCGTTGAAAGTGATAGCAGGTGAAGCTGTCGTTCCGGCATTATTTGAATTGATATTAATTGTACCTGTTACCGCGCCGGCATTGTAAATGGGGTAGAACAAGCCGGTAGTACTTGAAGTAATGTTACCGTAAAAAGTATTACTGTTAATAGATAAGGACGGCGTTGCGGCGCCATTGTAAATTCCGCTGAATATACCGGTTGAAGCGGTATTGGTATTGTTGGAAAAAATGTTATTGGTAATAACAATGACAGCCGGTGCCGGAACGCCAGCAGTGTAAATGCCGTATAAAGTGCCGGTGGTGGCAGCGCTCGTGTTACCTGAAATAGTATTATTATTTATAGTAAGCGATGCCGGGTTCGCCGCATTGTGGAAAATGCCGTAAAACGCACCGGTTGCTGCACTGGTGGCATTTCCTGAAATGATATTATTAGTGATGCTTACCGTGGCGGTCGTTACTGCCGATGTATTGATTCCCGTCAGTACAGTAGATGAAACGGCTTTCTGATGGTTTATATTTTGAATGATATTTCCATTCAGTTGTATTGCTGACACTACGCCGGGCCCGATAGAAATACCTGTTAAACCGGTAGCAGTGCTTGCTGAAGCAGCGGGCACTGAAATACTGTTGGTTGCTGCACCCGTTCCATTACTGCCAATGATATTGGTATTTACCTGGGAAGGAGCAGCTGCATTATTAACATATATGCCAATGAAAGCGGAAGGTGCAGGAGCGGCGCCCATATTTTTTATATCAATACCGCCCACCTGGTTGCCGGTAACAACACCGCCGGCACTTAAACAATTGATACCTCTGATGATCGAAGTGAAAGTTGCCGTGGCAGTAGTGGTTGTAAGGGAAACAGAACCATTGCTGGTGTTGGAGCCTACCAGGTTGCCATCACCGGTAGATGTGCCTCCGATACTTATGCCTGAGCCATTTGTTTCTATTCCGATAAAAGAGATGGAGTTTGCAGCAGCTGGCACTGAAGAAACAGCAATGGTTGCTATCGTATTTCCTTTGATCGAACTGGCAGGCAGGGCATTTGAAGTTGTTAATAAGATACCCTGGTAAGATACGTTACCCGCCGTGGAAGAATAAAGAGCACTGGTTCCGGTTGCCAAAGCAGCGTTGCCGCCGATGTAGTTATTAAGGATGGCATAGCCGGATCCCCCCAAAATTCTTATTCCGTGTAGCGTCGTGGCAGCAGCATAACTAATGCTGCCCGCCACATCACCATTGTAAAAACTATTATTGCTGATCGTCCACGCAGCAGAGCCCGTGGCAGTAATATCCAGTGCCCGGTCACGGAAATTGTAAATGATATTATTAGAAATAGTGTTGGCAGAGTTTTCTTTTCCCGCCGTACCGGCAGAATAAATACAGACATTGCCCGTATTACTGCTCACGGTCGCGTTGATACTGTTATTGCTGATCGTATTGCTACTATTGCCACCCGCAACAGTAGAAGTGCCGAAAAGTACTACACCGTTCGTTGCATTCGCATATGCTTCAACGTTACAATATCTGATGGAATTATTGGTTGCCCCGTTTATAAAAGTGAAGGCTGTGCCGGTTGTTCCGGCAGTATTGGTATTGCTAAAAGTAAGGTACCTGTTGACTGTTCCGTTACTACCATCGATCGTTACTTTTTTTGCACCGTTCAACCTGATCAGTCCGGCCAATACGTTCCCTGAAATGATCCTTTGAGTAGGAGCGCTGGGTTGTATAAGTAAGCTGTAAGTGCCAACACCCTGTTCCACCCATAAATTTAAAGCATTGCTTCCGTCTTCTGCCAGGTCGGAGGTGATATTGATGGTAACATTTCCACTTAACCCCAGGCTGTTAATGGCAGAAAATAAACCCCCGCTGTTTGTAAGCGATGTAAATGTCTCGCCTGTTCCAACATTATAACTGCCGGAAAGAGCCAGTGCTTTTATGCCTTCTGTCTCGTCTGCACCGATATCTGGCGCCGTTCCCGTGCCGGGATAACCGGAATTACCATGCCTGGTTTGTCCGTCAAAATCTACGGTCAATCCTGCAACACTGGCTGCACCACTTTCCACCAGTGTGGCTTTGGTAGAATCCAGGTGCAGAAAAAAGGAGGAAGAACCGGTGGTACTGATGAACTTGGACGAGGTGATCATTTCCTCCATCACCGAAAGGGTTTCTCTTGGAGAAACCCTTGTTTTGTAAGTTGAAAGCAATTGGTCCGAATTAGTACCGTCATAAAATATCAGCCGGTTGGTAGCTGCAAGTCCGGCATAGAACAAGTTGTTATTAGATGTAGCGGCGTAGTTCGTGAGTGTGGCGGATGACCTTCTGTAAGCAACTGCAAAACCGGTACCTTTCGGCACGGAGGAATTATAGATAATATTGTTTCTCAGGTCAAGCGCGGCAGTGGTTGATGTAGTGCTCGTTAAATGGTAAATACCCGTTGCGCCAAAGTTAGTTCCCGCCGACACCGCGTTGAGGTATATGCTGTTATTATATACACTAAGGGTAGAATTAAGTCCGCTGGAAATCAGGCTGATTCCCCTGATCGGTTCAGTAACATTTGCAGCAGGCGCGCGCAGATCGCCTGCCAGGTTGTTCCGGAGCGTGATACTGCTATTGGCTGCCGCGCCGCTTACAATAATCCCATTGACAGTACCGGAAGTAATAGCCGCACCAGATGATGATAGGTCAAAGATCTTGTTCCTATGCACTGTTACCATCGTTCCGCCTGGTACCCAAATACCGCTTATTGACCCGGTCGTTATCGAATTGGCAACAAAAGAATAAATGGCATTTTGGTAAACATTTACGCTCGCACCGCCTGATACGATTATCCCTCTCACGGAACCGGTGGTTATATTATTACCCTGCAGGTCGTAAATGGTATTTTGATAAATATTTTTTACAGTGCCCGCTGTCACGCTGATGCCGCTAACTGTTGTTCCGGCAGCTCCTGCAGAAATAAGCGTGTTGATGGTATTCGAATAGATCTGGTCATTTCCCGCAGCAGTTGCGATCCCCGTAATAGAACCGGCACTCTGAATATTATTTATACTGTTACCGGTGGTGGCATTTGTAGTGCCGGTAATATTTACCGACATAGCAGTTATGGTACTGGTTCCTCCGGTCCAACTGCTGAATGTATTGTTCTGGATAGTTTTATTAGATCCGCCGGCATCCGTGTTGATCCACCCGCCAATGATGGTTGCGCCGGTAACCGTAATATTTGAGAAATTGTTATTGTTATTGTTGATCACGCTGCCTGGCAGGGAAGTCGCGGTGCTTGTGAAAAGAGTAACTGTACCACCGGCGCCTGCCTTGTTAAAAGTGCCGGCAATGGAATTGCTGTTTACATTCTGAGAACCACTCGCTGATACAGCTACATTATTTGAAATAAAGGTGATATTACCGGTAGTGTTTACATTAAGGTTAGTAAACGTGTTGCTGTTGATGGCTTGTGAAAGCGTGGTGGCGTTATTGATAACAAAAGTATTTGCACCCGATCCAGCTACAGCATAAGTGACACCCTGGATATTGTTATTACTGATGGAAAGCGCCGCGGCTGCAGTGCCTGCCGCATTGTAAATGAAATTATGATTGGCCGTATTGGCGGAGCTGAACGTGATAGCAGGTAGAATACCAGTTCCGATATTGTTCGAATTAATATTTATGGCAGTTGTTACCGCCCCAGAATTATAGATGGCATAATATGCGCCTGAGGTAGCGGTTGTGGTGCTGCCCGAAATGGTATTACTGGTTATTGTTAGTGCCGGAGTAGCCGAAGAATTATAAATCCCGGAAAATAATCCTGTAGTTAATGCCTTAGTTGAGTTACCTGATATAATGTTGCTGTTGATAGTTACAGTAGCGGCTGCGCCTGAATTAAATATGCCATACAGGAAACCAGTGTTGATGGCCGCATTTGAATTGTTGGAAATCGTGTTATTATTGATATTAAGCGCAGCTGGCGTAGCACTATTGAAAATACCATAAAAGCCACCGGTTGTTGAAGTGGCGTAGCTACAATTGGTTACAATATTATTACTGATATTGACGGTATTGCTTGCTGCCGTTGAGCCGGAAGCGTTTTCAATGGCGGCTACTGCCTGTGTAGTACCGCCACCTTTTACTGTTATTGTATTGTAGGTGATGGTCGTGCCGGCACTCGTTGCTGTATTGATATAAATTCCCCGCAAAGCACCGGGATGGTTTACACCGCTGCCGTTATTATTATTGATCACGTTGTACGAAACATTTAACGATTGCTGAGCCAACGTTCGTATTGCAGCCGCCGGGTTAGTGGCGCTTGTACCACCACCGTAATTAATGATGGTATTGCCGGTTGCTGCCGAACTTCCACCGATGTCATTATTGGTATCTGCCAGGGTAAACGGACTTGGTGCAGCATAACCTATCACTACGATACCGTAATTACAATTTTGAATAGTGTTGCTATAGAATTTGTTATTGGAATTACTACCTCCGGCTACGGGTGTGAGCGATGTTACCGCTGCGGTTGCCAGCGTATTCATTACAATAATGCCGGTAGAACCTTCTGGCACAGGGCCTGCGCCTGTTGCATTATTTAGCCTGTTTAGTGTGATCGTACAATTTTTAATAGTAACACTCTGACAACCATTGGCTGTACTTGCTTTATACACCGCAAAGCCATACTCCATGGTGGAAGGATTAGCGGTGTTTGCCGGGTTATCTCTTAAATTAATTCCGTCGATGGTGATGTAATCGCTGCCCGATAAGCGCCAAATGCCATCCTGCGTAGCAGTAGCGGGTGTTCCCACACCTGAGGTATAAGCGGTTATTAAAGGATTGGCACCCGTAGTAGACGGATCTTTTTGAAATGTGACCGGGTTTGCGGCTGTGCCTGTTGCCGTTAGGGAGAGTGTGGTAGAAATCGTTTCGGTATAATTTACTGCTACATTAAAAATAACACCACCGGAACCTACGCCGGCGGAATTTAATGCGGTAACAGCAGCAGCAATAGTGGGATAAGTGCCGGGAATGGTTTTTGTGCCGGTTAGCTGCGAAAAAGCACCGGAATTCACTAATGAAAACCATATAATAATGGATAGGTGCTTAGGTAACCCATTGTATTTCATACGATTATTGAATTTGCCCTACCAAACGAATCGTGGCTTAATATATTGTACACATGTAGAATAAGTTCTACAAAGAAGGAAATTTTTCGATAATTTTTAAAAATGTCTTCGTAAATCAGGCAATTGTGTAGCCTTTGTACCTGTTACGAATGTATTAATTATAGGTAAGGCTTTAGCTGATGGAATTAATGGTCGTGGTCGCAACTCTTTTTGCTGACCGTAATTTCTCTTTCTGTTTCGAGTGTACAGTGCTGGATATTCTGGTGTTCCAGTTTATGCTTAAGGTCAAGCTTTATTTTTTGTTCCTCCACAGGTGTTAACAATGTTGATAATACCAAATGACCTGTCAGGGCATTTTCTGTAGTACTCATGGCCCACACATGGATGTGGTGAAAATCTATCACGCCACTCATAGAAATCGCCGCATTTTTTATTCCAGGTAGACTGATATTCTGTGGTACGCCATCGAGTGAAAGTCGCAGGCTCTCTATTAGTAAATGCCAGGTGCTCACTAAAATTACCACCGCTATGACGATGCTGATAACCGGATCGAGCCAATACCATTTAGTAAAATATATTATAATACCGCCGATTACAATGCCGAGGGATACCAGTGCATCCGCCATCAGGTGCAGGTAAGCGGATTTCACGTTCATGTCGCTTTCTTTGTTTTTGAAGAATAACCTGGCTGATAAGAAATTGATCGCAATACCAATCGCGGCAATGATAGAGACATTGATGCCGGCCACGACCTGCGGATCAAACAGGCGCCGTATACCTTCGTAGGCAATGATCCCAATTGAAATTAATAATACCACCGCATTGAATAATGCTACCAGGATAGACGTTTTCCGGTACCCGTAAGTATATTTCTCCGTGGCTTTTTTCTTCAGCATTTGAAAAGCCAGTAAACTCAACGCCAGACTACCAACGTCGGCCAGGTTATGTCCCGCATCCGAGAGTAAAGAGAGGGAATGGTTATAAAATCCTGCGATCACTTCTATTATTACAAAAGCAAGGTTGAGCGCGATGCCCCATACAAAAGCCTTGTTCATATTGACAGGGTCAACGTTGTGATGGTGGTGGTGATGTGAATGTTCCTCTGCCATATTAATAAAAAAGCCATTGAAAATTAAAAATAATATTGCTTTTGAACTGTGCAACCTGTGCAAAGGCAATCCTGCAAAATTAGCAGCAATGAAGAAAATTCTGTCAATTTTTAAAGCAGCGAAGTTGCAAATTGATTTACCGCTGGCGCGATAGATTTTATCATAAAATCAAATTTTCATGAATGGATATGCTGATCTCTTAAAATCAAAACTGTATTTGTTTGATTGATTACCAGCATATTATTTTGACTCGGTAAAAATCCCGCTGTCTGACATTTTGTTGAAAGCCGGCATAACAATGTTACAACATCAAATTTCACTTTGTAACTATCCACCGGGTAAGATATTTATTACTATAACAGCGTTAAAAGAGGCGACCGTGCACAGTATCAGCGTGGTACTTTTTAATGGTAATTTGATTCTCAGCCATGGACCGCTACCAGACAAAATCATAAAAGCATTAATAAAATAAGTATATTAGCGCACTAATTAATTTAGTCTAACCCTTATACAGCCGTCCTATATTTACCCTAAGCCGTAAAGTTTAACCAAAACAGCAGGATGTGTGCATGAGTAAATTAATTTGTTATATAGTTTTGACGCTTCTCTTATCTTCCGTATCAATCGCTCAACAGTTGATCAAACCCGTGCCCGATAAAGTTCCTGTTAGTATTATAAAAGAAGATGCCCCGGGAATGTGTGGGCTTGGCATGTCCCTTAAACGCCTAAGACATGATCCCCGGTACAAGGCCAGGGAAGAGAAAATGAACCGCGAGATTTTGAATTTGCAACGTCCCCTGCTCGATAGTATAATCGTCCCCGTAGTATTTCACATTATTAACCAGGATCCCGATGCGATGCCCGACCAGGTGATATTGAATGGGTTGAAAGAATTGAATGACGCTTTTGCCAAAAGAGGTAATTATATAAACAGTAAAGGCGTGGATACAAAGATCCGGTTCTGCCTGGCAAAAAAGGATCCCGGTGGTGGAAACACATCTGGCATAACCCGCACCAAATCTTTCTTTTCCGCTAATTTAAACCCTGTGATAGAAGATGCCAGGTTAAAGAACCTGGTTCAATGGGACCCTGCCAGGTACATCAATATTTGGTACATCAATAGCATGGAACTGGAAGGCAGCGCGGAATTTGTATGCGGTAAATGGATCAGGACATACGTTGCAGGTTATTCGACCATGCCGCCTGGCGGCGATAGCCTGGATGGTATCGTATTGATAGGGCTTGACAAATTACTGGTACACGAGATGGGCCATTACCTGGGATTGTACCACACTTTTGAAGGTAGAAATTGTGCCAACAGCGATTGTACCACAGATGGCGACAAGGTTTGTGATACACCTCCCGATAATTCCCAGGGTAATTCAATTTCCTGCAACGATCCGGAAAATTCCTGCGGTACAGATACCTTGTCCAATTATTCAAATGGAAATTTTACAACCGATGTGCCCGACCAGATAGCCAATTTTATGGATTATGGCAATACGGCTTGTCAGAATGAATTTACACAGGGCCAGGCCGACAGGATGGTCGCGGCTATTTTAACCCAGCGATCCGGTTTACTTCAAAATGAATGCGACAAGCCCTGTAGTGAAGATATCGTGGCCGCATTTAAAAGGAATAATCCTTACCCGGTTACAGGAAGTGCTGTAACTTTTACCAACCAGTCTTCTGGTGGAGCAAATTTTCAGTGGATGGTTAACAACCTGGCAGCAGCCACCAGTAAAGACCTTAACTACACCTTCAGCGCGCCGGGGAAATATAAGGTCACCCTGAAAGTTTTTAACAATGATTCCTGCTATGCGATGCATTCGGATTTTGTAATTGTTAATTGCGGTGTGATCGCCAGGTTTTACCCGGATAAGCAAACCATTGCCTCGCAACTTCCACGGTATCCCGATAGCATCCGTTTCACCAACACATCAGAAAATGCGACTTCATTCAGATGGATGATGAGCAATGACCAGGGTATGGATGAACAATTGATCAGTACCGACAAAGATTTCCTGTACCTGTTTCCGGTACCGGCCCAATACTTTATCAGGCTGATCGCCACCAATGGTACCTGCACAGATACAACCAACACCTTTACGGTATCAGTACTGGATCCTACACAGGATGGCATTGCGTACATGAGTACGGTGGACTGCTACGAGCAAACCAAAGTAAGGGTGAGTTTTTATGTCTGCAATTATGGATATGCTACCATTCCTCCAAATACCCCCATCTCTTTTTACGATGCGGATCCCAGGTTAGGAAATGTGCGGAAGCTCATTACTTTCTACCTGCCCGATTCTGTACCTGGTAAGTGTTGTGGCCTTTTGTACACGCAGATAATTGATGTCCATCAGCCCGGACTGAATGTTTTGTACATGGTATTTAACGATGCAGGAACTACCATGCCTTTAGCGCTTCCCAATACTTCGCTGCCTGAAATAAATTATGCTAACAATGTAACGGTTACTACTAATTTCCGGTTTAAAGCTACTATCCTGCCGGCAGCGGCAACACTGGAGCCAGGCGATACCCTGCAACTAACCGGACAGGCAGGTCCGGGTGTGGTCACTTCTTATACCTGGAACCCCGCCCTTAATTTAAGCTGTACCAGTTGCACTTCACCTTATTTGATTGCCGATTCAGACAGGGTAAAAAGAATGATCGCGACCAGTCAGCTTGGCTGCATTGATACTGCTTATGTAGATATAAAAGTGCCCCCGGCAAATGATTATACCATCGATATAAATGATGTGCAATGTGCGGCCAATGACCGGCTCTATGTTAATTTCACGTTGTACAATAAATTTAAAAGGGGCGTGATCCCAAAAGGCATGACCGTTTCTTTTTATGACGCCGACCCGGCAACCACTACTGCTCATTTATTGCCACCGGTTTTTTCCGTACCGGATACTGTCTTTGGTAAAGAATTTATTTTTAGTGTTTTTATCAAAGGTGTTGCCGCCGGAAAAATTTATGCAGTAGTAAATGATAGTGGAAAAGTAGTGCCGGTACAACTTCCAAACAATAGCCTGTTACCGGAAAAAGATTATTCAAATAATGGCGCTGAATTTTTATACTCACCTGAAACCCTGATACTGCAGCCGCAGGATACTACCGTCCCAAGAACATCGGCCTTGCCGATAAAGATAAATACTACGATCTATAATTCAGCCTCGACAATCTGGTCTAACGGAAATGGGTACACGCTTAGTTGTAACCGTTGCCCCGTACCGGTTGCAACTATATCGGGCAATTCATTGATTACCGCTCAAACTGCAAATAAGTATGGCTGTCTTCTTACAGGTAATGCTGTGATTAAAATATTGCCACCTGATATGAAGATAAAAATTATTGCGACGAATTGTTATTCAAACAGCACCACGTTGGTGAAGTTCGAAATATGCATGAACAATAATTATGACAGCGTATTTGCGGACATACCGGTATCTTTTTATGAATCGCTTCCGTCGGATGGGCCGGTTAAACCGCTGTCGCCGGTATTTTATACAACGGCAGTTCAGAAGGGTAATTGCAATATTTACCAGCACATCATCGCTACACCTGGCAAAGGGATTTTATACGCGGTGGTAAATGATAAAGGCACGAATGCAAACGGTAGCCTGGAGAAAGTATTTGACGAAACAAATTATGATAATAATACCGACAACAGCGTTGTTACTAATTTCAATGTAACTATTGATCCGGCTGACACTGCTATTGCAAGGTCAGGAACTGTACAACTGGTCCCTCACGTTGAAGGAGGGACTTTGTCATCCTGGATGTGGCAACAAGACCCTTTTCTTTCCTGCCAAAATTGCCTTACAAATATTGTAACACCGCTGTACACCCGCGGGTATACTTTTATCGCGCGCAATGAATACGCCTGTGTAGATACCGCGCACGCGATCGTAAAAATATTTACCGGCGGGGTGATCAATTTGCCTTCCGCTTTTTCACCTAACCGGGACGGACTCAATGATATTTTTTATATCCTGGCGGGCCAGGATATAAGTTTGGTAAAAGAGTTTTCCGTGTTTAACCGGTGGGGACAAAAGGTCTTTGATACTAAAAATATCCTGCCCAATGATCCCCGGTACGGATGGGATGGTACGCACAAGGGAGTAGCGGCTGAGCCAGGCACTTATGTATACATTGTAAGGATACAGGGTGCGGATGGAAAGGACAAGGCGTATAAAGGAACGATCATTCTGTTAAGATAATAATGCCGGAAGAGTTCATATTCCGTCTGAAGGAACAACCAGTTGTAACAACCGTGGCAAGTATATCATCAAGCTCAATTCCGGTAGATGATGGCATTTTACGATGCACTCAAATTGCTGCATTATATTCCGTTGTAAAAATTATCTTTGAGTATTGCATTTGCCGATTCTTGCTATGACACCCAAAGCCCTCCATGTCATTGCTGATTATTTTTAAAAGAGAAACCTGCTATGACAAAACAATTGATAATAAGGGAGCTTTCGGAGCGCCACGTTATTTTTGTTAACTATGTATTGTCTTTGAGTTACAAGGAATTTATGTTCTCTTTTCAAAACAAATGGACGGCAGGTCAGCAAATGGATCACCTGTGTCGGGCAACAGCTATTTTGCCCCTGGCTTTTACTATACCCAGGTTTATTACCTCGTTAATATTTGGACAGGCAAAAAGAGCCCCCGTTGAGTATGATGAGCTCGTAACGAAGTATTTGTTGAGGCTTGAAAAAGGAGCAAAAGCAAATGCGGTTTTTATTCCGAAGAAGATTCCATATGGGTATAGAATCGACCTGGCAGATAAGTTATTGAAAAAAGTATCAAAGATCAATGCTGCAATCGATTTGATCTCCGAAAAAGACCTCGACCTCGCAGTTTTACCGCATCCCATCCTTGGAAAGATCACTTACCGCGAGATGTTGTATTTCACCATGTACCATGTGAATCACCATTGCGCGCTTACAAAAAAATATGTGGCGGAAATATAAATAATGTAAGCTCCGGTTAGCATCATGCAGGCAATTTGTTTCCAAAAAATTGTGTAGTATTCAGTCCACTTGCTACAAAGAGTTAGCTCCCCATGGAACTCAAAACATTGGAATAATTAAATTTAGCAATATCATATAAACAGTAAAGAAACCAACGTTACCACCGTATCGCTACTTTGCCGATGCTTTTTCTTTTTTCCAGGTATTCGTGCGCTGCCGCTATTTCTGATACCGGGAATGTTTTGGCTGGTGCGAGCTCGAAAACGCCTTGTTCCCTTAATTTTATTACAGCCTGGAGGCAACGCTGCAATGTCAGTGGGCGGTCATCCGCGACCCTGAGCATATTAATTCCGATCATTGATTTAGACGCCATCATAAACATGGCCGGATGATAAATGCCAAAATCTATTGCTGCTTTCACCTTGCCAAATATATTCCTGTCGTTCATATCCGCAGCCCCAAAACAAACGATCCTGCCTGCAGAAGCCAGGGAGCGGAAACCCTTTTTCACTGATTTTCCACCGACCGCATCAAAGATCACGTCTACGCCCTTGCCACCGGTTATATTTTTTATTTGTTTTTCAAAGTCTTGCGTCGTATAATTAATGGGATGATCTACGCCGGCGGAGCGCAGGTAGGCAAGCTTTTCCTCGCTACCTGCGGTAGAAAATATCTCGCACTGTTTGTACTTTGCATACTGAATCAGCGCGCTACCGACCCCGCCGGCGCCTGATTGAATCAATACTTTATCGCCTGGATACAAGTTGACCATTTCTGCAGCGGCATAATAGGCCGTACAAAACTGGGTGGCCATAGCGGTAGCAGTAGCTGCGTCGAGCGTTGCCGGTATGATGGCGGTGGCAAGGGCGTCTGTAACCGCAAACTCCGCATAGCCGCCAAAACGTGTCATGGCGGTAACCCGATCCCCTTTTTTGACATTTATAACGCCCGGACCAGTTGATTCCACTATGCCAGCTACATCGTAACCAAGTACACAAGGCAGCGGGGGAGCATCTTTATACATCCCATTTCGCGCCACCACATCTGCAAAATTTAACCCAAAGGCCTCCACCTTTACCAATACCTGCCCCGCCTGCGGAATGGGTGCCGGCACTTCACGTACTTCAAATGCCGTTGCAGCCGCACCATTTTTTATAAGGAAAACTGCTTTCATAATTGTTGTAAGGGTTTAAATAAAGAATTGTTTTGAATCTTCCTTGTTGTAATATAGGCTTTACAATTTATAGCATAACCCGCGCCGTGTATTTCCTGGTCAAAAGAATCAGTCATTGCAGCCATTCACATCCCGGCTGTTGAGTGTCCGAAAAGTCCGCCCCGTTATATCTATAGAAAATTTTCTACACAAGATTCCTATTTCCTATTACACAGGCAACTGTTTTTTATTTGTTTTTTTGTGATGGATATTATTCCTGCTGTCTGTCAACCTAAATAATGTAATTATAAAATCCTGTATATGAAAAACTTTGTCAACACGCAGGATTGGGCGCTAAAGATCTTTACCAGCTTGTGTTTTAGCCAGGTGAAAGAACAGCTTCCGGAGAATTTAATATATCGCTGTTCAAACCCGGCAAGTTTTATTTGTAAAGGAAACCTGTTTGCATTAGCAAATAACCGGTCGTTCCTGCCGGATGAATTGCTGACCGGATCCGTTGCATTTTATAATTAAAATATCCGGGACATTTTTTTTGTTAAAATCCCACCGGTATTTTTTAAAAAACAATAATAATTTGTATCAACCGTTTTAAATATTCAATATCTGCCCATGTACCCTTTTGCAAAACTTCCCAAGTGGATAATAACCGTATTCTCATTACTATGTCTTTTCCAGGTAAGAAGTTGGTTTGAAGAAATAATTGAAGTATTTAATGCTGAACTAAATAGCTTTGTAATGAGAGGGCAGCGGTTCACCTTATTACCCAATCGGTCGTTTATCACCGATGATTCCCTTAAAATGTACGGTCCGGATTTAAATTTCACACATAAATTGAATTAGTTGTTCCAGGTTGCACATTAGTTTCGGCCATTAAACAGATATGTAAAAAACGTATACGAACACACAAAAAAGTATATTGTTTTTCTTCCTGTATTTTTTAATCAGATTGTTGTAAAAATGTTTCAAAGTTGAAAAGTGGACTGAATTTTGCGGTACTTTTTAATTCATTTGTCTTTATCGCGTGCTATTAAAATCATTTCTACCTATAAAAACTCAAAATCCCTAAATTTGATATTTTATGTACAGGCTTGCTAAATCATCCGATTCTATTATTCAAATCTTTACCAGTTTATGTTTGAGCCAGGTAAAAGAACAACTCACTGAAAATTTAATATATTCAGGTATCAATCCTCCAAGTTTTATTTGCGAAGGCCATCTTTATTCTTTCATCCATAACAAGTCATTGATTTTAGATGAATCCCTGGCTGAATATGGAATTGATTTAAATTTTCATGACAGGTTTAACTAGGTCATGCTGTTGAATGCCGGTCGCCACGAAGAATGATAATTAAAACATACGCTTAATGTAAACCTGTAGGTGAAAAATTCCTGGTTGATGGCCGGGCTTTTTTATTTATTAAAAATGCGCTCACCTTACCGGAAATTCAATTTATTCATACAGGTCTCCCTGTGAACCCAGTATTTCCCTGTACTTATTAAAAAGTTTTGTTTTTGATATAAAACCAATAAATTTTTTCTCCTTATTTAAAACCGGCAGGTACCAGCTATGCGTAACATCAAATTTTTCCATCACGCTATGCATGTCCTGGTCCGCAATTAAAATGGCGGCCGGTTTTTTCATAATGGATTTGATCGACATTTTATCAAAGAGATCAGGTTGAAAGAGTTTTTGTTTTATGTCGTTCAATTCGATAATGCCTATAAATCGTTCCTTTCCATCAACTACTGCAAAAATATTTTTTTCGCTCCTTTTGATAAGTTCAACAAGGTCCTTTAATTTTTTATCGGGCTGGATGCTTTCGAAGCTGTCCTGCAACATATCCTGCAGGATAATAGAAGTCAATATATTCTTTTCTTTTTTATGTGTAAATATCTGTCCCTCAAGCGCCAGCGTTTTTGTTTCCATTGAAAAGGGCTCATAACTTTTTACTATAAAAAAAGAAATGGAAGAAACGATCATTAAAGGAATGAATAACTCATAACCATTGGTAATCTCGGCGATCAAAAATATGGCTGTTAGCGGACAATACATTACACCACTTAGTACACCTGCCATACCCACCAGGCTGAAATTTCCTTCCGGAATTTTTACAAAGGGGGTGTTGTTCAATAATTTGGAAAAAAAGAAACCGAGATAGGCGCCGGTAAATAAAGAGGGGGCAAAATTTCCACCGTTTCCGCCGCTGCCGAGTGTGATCGCTGCCGCGATGGGTTTCATGAGAACGATAAAGGCGGTAAACAACACCAACGCCCAATTCTCATTCAGTAACGAAAAGAGCCTGGTATTGTCTTTGAAATCAGTGAAAGTTCCATTTGCCACCACTTTTACGCTATTATAACCTTCGCCGAACAATGGTGGAAATACAAAATAGATAACCAACAGTATTGAGCCGCCTACGAGTGCCTTGGTATAACTATTTATTTTTGCACCGTGTATTTTTTTTTCTACTGCTTTAAATGTTCTGGCATAATATAGTGAAACAAATCCTGCACAGATGCCCAGTAAAATATAAAATGGCACGTTTTCATAATTAAATGTTTGTTTCAGCACAAAATTGAAAAGCGACTCTTCCTGTAAAATGATCTTTGAACACAATGCCCCGGTAACGGAGGAAATTATGAGCGGGATAAAATAACTGACTACTGTTTCCGCAAGCAATATTTCTATAGCAAAAATCACCCCTGCGATCGGCGCATTAAAAACGGCTGAAATACCTGCTGCGGCCCCACAGGCGATCAGCAGAGTACGTTCCTGGTAGTTAAGATCGGTGATACGGGCCAGGTTAGAACCAACGGCAGAGCCGGTTGCAACGATTGGCGCCTCCAGACCAACGGAGCCACCCAACCCAACTGTGACAGAACTTGTAATAATATGAAGATAGCTGTGATTTAAAGGAATGAAAGAAGATTTTCGTGCGATTGCTTTTAACACCATGGCAATTCCTTTTTCAATACGGCCGCCAAAGAAATACCTTACAATGAAAACGGTTACCAACAACCCGATCGCCGGAAATAATAGATAAGCGAACGGGGTGACCGGAATTTCTTGTATTCGATTTTGGATAAAATGGACCAGTGTTTTCAGCAATACAGCTACCATGCCCGATGTAAAACCTATAATGGTAGCAATTACCATTATAAATTGCATCCTGCTTACTTTTGTACGCAAATAGTAAATTACGGTCTGGTAAAGGAATTTGATCGGTGCCAATAAAGAAAATTTCGTCAGTAAAAGAATTGCAAAGATAAGGCCATGACTATTTGTTTAGAAGTAAGGTTTGCTTTTACCGGGAAACTACAGATTTCTTTTAACGCTGCAGCATAAAAGTTAAAAATAGGATTTGATAAAAATATAGGCAACTCATTCCTTGTTGGTCACGTATATTGGATACTTACGAACGCATGAAAAATATTTATATTAACAGAAATTAACTTTACGGGTCACTGAAATTTTATGCTGCACATTACTTACAAAAATAAAATGAAAAGTTTAATTCTCTCATTGACGTTTACAATGTTGATGTCCTGCCTTTTTGCACAGACTTATACTGCAACTGATAATGGCTCTGATATAAAGTTTTCGATCAAAAATTTTGGCCTCAATGTAAGTGGTAGCTTTAAACAATTGAAGGGAAAAATTCTTTTTAATCCCACTGATCTTTCGTCCTCCTCAATTAATGCCATTGTAGATGCTGTAAGCGTAAATACCGGTAATGATTCGAGGGATAACCACCTTAAAAAAGAAGAATATTTTGATGTTAAAAAATACCCGGTTATTAGTTTTGTTTCTAACAAAATAACTAAATCAGCAAACGGCTCCTTTCTTACGGAAGGAACAATTACTATCAAAGGAGTTGCAAAGACAATATCATTTCCATTTACGGCTACGCCAAAAGGGGAGGATTATTTATTTGAAGGACAAGTCAAATTAAATCGAAGAGACTTTGGAGTTGGGGGCAGCAGCCTGGTACTGTCAGACAACCTGAGTGTATCGCTGTCAATTCTCGCAAAAAAATCTAATTAACAACTGCTTGCCAGTTTTAAATGAACTTTAGTAGTTGGATTTTTTTGTTAAATACACTGAGCCCGGTAAAACTACGCCAATAGAAAATTTGTAAATTGTAAATACGCTTTCAAAGCGTCGGTGCATAATTCTCTTTAAATAAAAAAGTTTTTTATGAAAAATAAATATCTCAGGTTTGGCTTATTGATGGGGTCAATTGTTAGTGTTATTGCAGTCGTTGGATTTTTAGTGCAGCCGCCTAAACCAGCAACAAAAGCGGCCGGCAAGGGATTTGCACTCGTAGAACTGTTTACTTCGGAAGGCTGCTCCAGTTGCCCTGCTGCGGATGCACTGGTTGAAAAATTGTCCGGCCAATACCCGGAAAATTTATATGTGCTTGCCTTTCATGTTGATTACTGGAACCGGCTCGGCTGGAAGGATGAATTCAGCAGTGCAGCTTATTCAGCAAGGCAGCAGGAATATGCCGCAAGTTTTAAATTGGAGGGCGCTTACACGCCACAGGCGGTTGTAAATGGAAAGGCCCAGTTGGTAGGTTCTGATGCGACAGGTCTTAGGCGCATCATTGATAATGAGATCAATAGTACGACCAATCCTGCAACTTCATTGTCTGCTACAGCAACTACCGGTCAAACTGTGCAGGTATCTTATAAAGTTGAGGCGCCTGCAAATACCCTTGTCAATATTGCCTTGATACAAACAGCCGCAGAAACCAATGTAAAGCGCGGTGAAAACCAGGGAAGAATCTTACATCATATCAATATTGTAAGAGACTTTAAGTCGGTCGATAATGCGGCACATACAGGTGAAGTAAGTATGCAACTTCCGGAAGGCCTGGCAGCAAAAGAATGTAAAGTGCTCCTCTGTTTACAGTACAAGGATACCAGGAAAATAGCAGGCGTGGCAACAGCCTTAATAAAATGAATGATTTAATTTTCTACTGGTCATCGTCACCATTATAGTTTTTCAACCAGTAACCGCTCACTTACTGTATTGCTCAGCGATTCAGCAGGTTTTTTATTGTAAGCTACTACCATACTGCCATCGAATTTTTCAATCGTTTTTATTTTTATTTTTAGTCCGAGGTACAGATCACGGCTGTTTAAAAACTTTAAGAACTCGTCGGTAGTATGTATGACTGCTGCCAGCTTTACTGTGTCGCCCGCTTTACAATCGCTTAATTTTTCGTAGTGTATCCAATCGATTTTTCCTGTTTTATCCGGGATAGGAGAGCCGTGCGGATCTATCGTCGGGTAACCAAGCATCTCATCCATCTTTTCAAAAAGCTGGGGCGAATGAAGGTGTTCCATCTGTTCCGCGATCTCATGCACCTGCTCCCAGCCGAAATCCATTTTTTGTACCAGGAACATCTCGGTAAGCCTGTGCTTGCGAATGATCAATCCTGCTTCTTTTTTTCCTTTTTCAGTAAGTCGCAATGGTTTATAACTTTCGTAGTGGACCAACTTTTTGTCCGCCAGTTTTTTCATCATACTGTTTACCGTCGGCATTTTAATCGCCAGTTGCTTGCTTAATTCATTAGGACTTACTTCGCCTTTGTCATTGGCGAGATTGAACAATGCTTTTAAATAATTTTCTTCTGTATAGGAGTGCATGATACAAAAGTAGGTATTATAGTAAGACGCTGGAAAGCAGGGCAGTTTTAGAAATTTATAACGCAGTCCTTCGTTTCGTGAAGACATGAACCAGTGCGGTGTCGCAGTGCTTCGTTTCGTGAAGACATTGAACCGGTGCTGAGGTTGCAGTATTTCGTTTTGTGAAGACATAAACCGGGGCGAAGGTCGTAGTGCTTCGTTTCGCGATGACATAAAACGGGGCGGAGCTTTGTGAATTTCGTTTTACAAAGTCATCGATCGGCGATGTGAATGCAAGGATGTTATTTAGCGAAGACAAGCAATGCATTGATGAATTTATGCCTGCGGCATAGCCTGTTTGCAGATAGCGACAAAAAGGTGCATTTGCTCAAGCGGAGCAACCTGTTACCGGTGGCTTCGTGGTTATACCGGACCAGCGCAACGCAACGATCATTGCCAACAAAAAAAACGGTTAGTAGTCCAACACTAGAAGAAACCGATCTGAACAACGGATTTCGTATCGCGAAGACAAGAACGAAGCCGTCGGAGGCAGTGGTTATTTCGGGAAGACACAAATCGAAGCAGGAAGACAAGAATATAATTAAAATATTGTTAGATAAGCCTAAGTTATTACTTTTGCATTTATAATATAAATTTTAGAATGACAAAAAAACATGTTACGGTGATTATGGCATTGATGTTAGTGGTAGCTGTGATACAGGCTTGTTCAAAACTTGTGCCCGCCGCCTTGCCGGATGATAAAATATTGGACGGACCGGTAGAAGGACTTAGCTATGAACAGAACAGGCGGTTTTTAGCCGGCGACCTGGCATTTAATGATGAAGTATTTACATCCGCAACAGGCCTGGGTTCTATATTTGTTGCAACGAGTTGTGGCAGTTGCCACGCCGGTGATGGTAAGGGCCATCCTTTTACCACACTTACCCGTTTTGGACAAACAGACAGTACCGGCAACAAGTTCCTGCATTTAGGCGGGCCGCAATTACAAGACCGCGCATTACCAGGTTTTAAGCCGGAACAGATCCCGGCAGGTGCTACTTTTTCAAAATTTACTCCACCGGCTAATACAGGCCTGGGCTTTTTAGAACTTGTTTCAGACCAGGACATCATAGCAATGGCCGACCCGGCGGATATCAATGGTGATGGTATTTCCGGCGTGCCTAACTGGATGCCGGTCCCGGGCTTTATTTCGCCCAATACAAATGCCGTTGCTCAGAATGGAAAATACATTCACCGGTTTGGGAAAAAAGCGGCGGCCTATAATTTATTGCATCAAACCGCCAATGCTTACAGCCAGGATATCGGGATCGCTTCTTCTTTCGAGCCAACGGACGTTTACTCCGGAGAAGACATTGATCCGGAAATTTCTACTGCTACTGTAAACAATGTAGTCTTCTACCTGCAAACACTAAAGGCGCCAATTCAGCGGGAGCAGAATGATCCGGTGGTGATACAAGGAAAAGATTTGTTTGTACAGGCGGGGTGCGAAAACTGTCATAAGCAAAGTCTTAGAACCGGGTATTCCGCTGTAACTCCTTTATCCAATAAAATATTTCATCCCTACACAGACTTATTATTGCACGATATGGGCACCCTGCTGGATGATGGGTACACCGAAGGAAATGCAAAGACCTTTGAATGGAGAACGCCGCCATTATGGGGCCTTGGGTTATCGCCAAAATCACAGGGCGGTCAATATTTCCTGATGCATGATGGCAGGGCCAAAAGTATTGAGGCAGCCATTCAATTCCACGGAGGCGAAGGAGAAAACAGTAAAGATAAATTCAGTCAAATGACATTGCCTGATAGAAATGCCATTATCAAATTTTTAAAATCATTGTAAAAATGGATAGAAAGGGCTTTATAAAAAGCTGTGGCTTTGCATGTATCGGGGGCGGCGCATTAGCCATGCTGGTACAGAGTTGCAGCCCGGTAAAATTATTGAGTGGAAAAATCGCAGGCGATAACCTGGTAGTGCTCATCAGTGATTTTGAAACCAGGAATGGCAAAGAAATTTATTTCAAAAAATACATTGTCGTTCAAAATGATATTTTACAATATCCAGTTTGTGTATATCGCTCTAATGAAAATGAATACACGGCGTTATGGATGCGATGCACACACCAGGGAACAGAGTTGCAGGTATTTGGCGATAAGCTGCAGTGCCCCGCACATGGCAGTGAATTTAACAGCAAGGGTGGCATTCAAAATGGTCCCGCTGATATAAAACTCAGAACGTTTCCTGTAACCATCGATAACAACCAACTTAAAATATCACTGAAGGCGGTATGATCAGAATCTTTACAATATTGACAACCGCGCTCTTATTTTATTGCCATGCTCAGGCGCAAATAGATCCCACTTTATTAAGGCGTGTGCCAAACGATACTGCCAGCAAAGGAATGAATATGGATGCTGTTTATAGCCGGCCATTTGTAGCATTGGGAAAATTACCGGTTTCGCTGGGCGGATACATGGAAGCCAATTGGCAACACGTAACAACAGATGGTGTATTTGAAGGGCACCAACTGCAATTCAGGCGAATGACCTTATTTGTTTCTTCAACCATTGGTAAAAAATTAAAGTTTTTGAGTGAAATAGAATTTGAAGATGGTGCGAAAGAAATATCCGTTGAGTTTGCAGCCCTGGATGTAGAATTACATCCCCTGCTAAATATACGTGCCGGTATGATCCTGAATCCAATTGGCGCATTTAATCAAAATCATGATGGACCAAAATGGGAGTTTACCGACCGGCCTATTTCCGCCACCCAACTATTGCCCGCCACCTGGAGCAATGCCGGATTTGGATTATATGGAAAGCAATATGATAGGGACTGGATGTTTGGATACGAAATGTACCTGTCCGGCAATTTTGATAATTCTATCATTGACAACCGGGAAAATAAAACCTTCCTGCCTGCTGCAAAAAAGAACGCGGAACGCTTTGAGGAAATAAATAGTGGCCTGCCTCTTTTTACCGGAAAAGTTGCAGTAAAGAATAATGAAGTTGGCGAACTGGGATTATCCTACATGGGTGGAGTGTATAATAAATTCCAGGATGACGGTATTAGAATAGATGATAAAAGACGGGTAGATGTTTTTGCGATAGATTTCAATACTACGTTACCGAAGTTGAAAACATACATCACTGGTGAATGGGCATGGATAAAGGTGAACGTACCCATTACTTTTACACAACAATTCGGTAGCAGGCAACAAGGAGGTTTTGTAGATATCGTTCAGCCGGTCCTGAAAAAAAAATTATTAGGTTGGGAAAGAGCCGTCATCAATCTTTCCTGCCGCCTCGAGTATGTAGATTGGAACGTTGGAAGGTTTAGCGCCACCGGTGGAAACATTGCCGAAGATCTTTGGAGTATTATGCCCGCGATCAGTTTTCGACCCACCCCCCAAACAGTGTTCAGGTTAAATTACCGCCACCAGCGTCAACAGGATATCCTGGGTAATTCACCAGGCAGGACAGGTGGATTTAGTATGGGCATCTCAACTTATTTTTGAATTTTTAAACTACTTTATGGTGGGGCTCGCAGCGTGGTGCCAGTTAGTTAAATTACAAAAAATATTCTCGGAACCTCGTATAAAAAGAGAAGCCGGATAGAAATCCAGCTCCGTTTTTTTTATCCAATATCCTATGAAAAACCCATACAAAGTAAAGAATTGTATTTTTGAAAATTTTACATAATTCTTATAATTTCTTACATAATTTACATATTCCGGCCAGGTATTCCGGTGTTTTTATAGCATTAAATGAAGGCTGCCAAATAAAAAACCGGCTAAATAATCAGCCGGTTTTCTATGAGTGTATTCAAATATTTGAAGAAGCTACTTTTTATTTCCATCAGTGTCTAATTCTATGATCTCATAACCAAGTTTTTGTAATCCTGGTAATATTTTTTCTTTATCGCCGACTAATAAAATGTTCATCTTATCCGCGGTTAGCCATTTTTTTGCCAGTGCATCAATATCTTTTTTAGCAATATCTTTTAATATTTTATTTTGGGTTTCCACAAAATTAGCTGGTAGGTTGAAAGTAAGGATGCGTGCGATAAATCCGGCTTTTTGGTTCCCGGTTTCATATCTCAAAGCATCTTGCTGACCTACGGCACTTTTTGTAAATTCGAGTTCTTCTGCGGTGATACCGGTAGTAGCATAACTTTTTAGTTCATTCATTATTTCTACAAGTGCGCTGTCAGTAGCATCTGCCCGTATACCCGAACTGAACTGGTAATCTCCGGTATATTTATCTCCGGAAAAAGAAGC
>JBDSLD010000109.1:0-31162 GCA_039916545.1 Ferruginibacter sp. | reverse complement strand
TTTACATTCCCGCACAGCGGATAATCAATCAAAAGGAATTTTTATTAAAGGATTATATTACAGCTTTAGCGGCGATAAAGTAAAAGCGTTATCATTTTTTGACACCTGTCTTAAAATAAATTACCGGGATATACTTGCTTACCGGGAAAAAGCCATTTGCCTGTACGACCTCAATAAATTTGCAGCGGCCCTGGAGGTATTAAAGCAAGCCATTACCGTGCAAAAAAGTTTTGACGAAGGCTACTATTGGATGGGCAGGTGCTATGAAAAATTAGGCAATAAAAAGGAAGCCATCGAAAGTTATCAATTGGCATTACAGATTGACCCTGATTATGTGGAGGCAAAGGAAGGGTTGGGCAGAGTGCAGTAATTTGAAAATGTAAAAATTAGCAAATTTAAAAATGACGATTGGTTAGTGTATAAAATAGTTATGTCATCGGAATAAACGCGTGAGTACTTAATAAACATTCTTACAATAGCTTGATAATAATTTAAACTATCTCCCCCACCTGGTACGTGGACAACCGTAAATAGTAAACACTAAACCGTAAATAAAAACAGTAAACAAAAGAAACATGCCAATCATCGCTCCGTCCCTTCTTGCGGCCAATTTTTTACAATTACAGGAGGAATGCAATATGCTGAATAAGAGCCAGGCAGACTGGTACCACCTGGACATCATGGATGGGCGTTTTGTGCCTAACATTAGTTATGGACCGATGCTGGTGGAATTTTTTAGAAAAGCCACTACTAAAGTCTGCGATGTGCATTTAATGATCGAAGAACCAGGGAAGTATGCTGAAATTTTTAAAAAGGCCGGCGCAGATATTTTATCTGTACACATCGAAGCATGCCCAAACCTGCACAGTAATATCCAGCAGATAAAACGATTGGGCATGCAGGTTGGAGTAGCCGTTAATCCGCATACACCTGTCGAATTACTGACCGATATTTTAGCGGACATCGACCTTGTAAACCTCATGAGTGTAAATCCGGGCTTTGGTGGCCAGTCGTTTATTCCTTATACGCTCCAAAAAATAAAACAACTCAGGGCTATGATCGATGGCCGCGGACTGAACGTTAAAATTGAGATCGATGGCGGTGTTACGGAAGAAAATGCAAAGGAAATTGTTGAAGCCGGGGCAGATGTGCTGGTTGCCGGTAGTACGGTTTTTCGCTCGGCTGACCCTATCGATGCCATTGCCCGGCTTAAAGCAATCTGAGCGTATCATACATCTGCTTTACGACATCGGCAGATTGCTTTACCCACATTTTTTCTTCTTTATCCCACTTGTATTTTTTGGAGATGATACGTTCCAGCATTGCCTGCGCCTTTAAAGCCTGGTCCTTGTTGTAATAACAATTTATCCATTTTTCTTCCAGCTTATCTTTGTTGGTTACAGACACGCCTCCATGGTACCATTTAAAACAAGTTGGTATCCCGGCAAAGGAAATGATATTGGCGCCCCTGCCCGCATTATCTGCCAGGAATTTCGAATAAAAAAGCAGGCATTGTTCAGTTCGTAATTTTATGGCACTATCAGGTTCCGAGCGTGCAGGTTTGATGCGCCACAGATTATTTGCTCCGTAAAAGGGATCATCGGCAGGTTTTTTTTGCGCTTTTGCATCAGCCTTGTATTCCGTTTTTTTCTTATCACTCATATCCTGCAGGATCATTTGCTTTGCACCGATGGCAACAATTTTGTAATGTGCCTTCACACCCTTATCAAATTCAATATCGATCATCTTCGTTGCATCATTCATGGTCCATTTACCAAAGCGGATCTTATCCCGCGGATTCTGCACTACGGTCGCGTCTTCAAAGAAAGAAAATCCGCGATAAGGCATTTCAAATCCTTCACTGCCGCCTGATTGCGCAGCATCTTCCGCATCTTCTTTATTTTCCCAGTTTTGACACAATAATTTTTTTATATCCGTGGCGGCGGAAAGGTCTGTCAGCGTAGCACTCATACTTTCTTTTGGCGCCTGGATAATCTCCGTTTTCTTAGGGTTACTATTGCATCCTGTAAGTATCAAAACAAAAAGGGCAGCGGTCGCAAAACTTGTTTTCATGGTTTTATTTTTTCAAAAGTATAGAGAAGGTTCCGCATTTTTGCATGGACAATAATTAAAAGAATAAATTATTTTACCTTCATAAAATGAGACTACTGATTGGCCTGGTGTTATCACTGCTTTTTATGTACAGTTCCGCCCAAAAGAAAATTGCTTTCGTTAGTGGTAAGGTCGTGGATGAAAATGAAAATCCCCTTGTAAATGTGTCGGTTTTAATATTGGGTAAAACATCCGGCATTGTTACCAATGACAGTGGCTATTTCAGTGTAAAAGTACCGGCAGGCAAATCAGTTGCGCTTATTTTTTCTCATACGGGTTACGCGGAGATCCAAAAGAATTTCTTTCTTAGTGAAAACGAAGAAGAAAAGATAACCATTCGGCTGGAGCGTGTTGGTAACACCCTGGAAACTGTTGTAGTAAGTGATGAACGGGAACGAAAAGAAACAGGGCTGATCAAAATAAATCCAAAGAACGCATTGGTTCTGCCTACAACCGTTGGTGGTATTGAAGGACTTATAAAAACACTCGTAGGCAGCAATAATGAACTCACTTCACAATACAGTGTGCGGGGTGGAAATTATGATGAGAACTTAATCTACATCAACGATTTTGAGATCTTTCGCCCTTACCTTGTAAGGAGCGGGCAACAGGAAGGCCTGAGTTTTATCAACCCCGAAATGGCCCGGAATATTAATTTTTACAACGGTGGTTTCCAGGCAAAATATGGCGATAAAATGAGTAGCGTACTGGATATTCAATATAAAAAGCCCAGCACTTTTGGCGGCTCCGCCTATATAAGTTTGCTTGAGCAGGGATTCCACCTGGAAGGTGCTTCCCATAACCAGAAACTGACCTATCTTATTGGCGCTCGCAACAGGAGCAACAGGAACCTGCTGAGCAGCCAGGAAACAAAAGGCGCTTATATTCCGTCTTCAACGGATATCCAGGGATACCTGACTTACCAGGTCAGCGAAAAATTACAATTGGAATTACTTACTAATTTTTCAACGACAAAATTTACGCTGGTACCTGAGTCTGCTGAAAAAACGTCTTCGGTATTTTCGCCGTTATTTACCGCCAACCTTGGACTGGATATTTTTTTTGAAGGAAGAGAAAGAAGTGCCTACAAGACCGGCTTGATCGGTATCAGCGCAATACATCAACCCAATAAAAAGCTGCGGCTGAAATGGATGCTGAGCCGTTTTCAAAATAAAGAAAATGAAAATTTTGATATAGCAGGCGCCTACCTTTTCGGTGACCGCGATTTCGATAATACCAGCAGTACATTCGGGCAGATCGTCAACCCTTTGGGCGCTGGGTTTTACCAAAATTATGGCCGCAATGAATTGAATATAAAAGTGTACAACGCAAGCCTGAAGGGAAGCCTCGACAAAGGAAAACATTTCATCCAGTTTGGAAGCAGTTTTGAACAGACCAATATCGATGATAAATTATTCGAGTGGGAATACCAGGATAGCGCCGGTTATTCCTTACCTCTAAATACGAATCACTTAAATAGCTTTTTACAATCAACTGCCAGTTTATCGATTCAAAAATATAGCGGCTACCTGCAGGATAATATTAGTTTTCACAACGATAAAAGTGATATTGTTTTGCAGGGTGGTGTACGTTACAATTACAATTCGCTTAACGGAGAATTTTTTATCAGTCCCCGGGCACAGGTAAGTGTTAAGCCGAACTGGAAAAAAGATGTGGTATTAAAACTGGCAGCAGGATCATATAACCAGCCCCCTTTTTACAGGGAATTAAGAAAGTATGACGGCACGCTGAATACAGATGTAAAATCGCAAAAAAGTTACCAGGTGGTGGCAGGCATGGATTACAATTTTAAGAAAGGGGCGCGGCCGTTCCGGGTAACAACGGAAGCATATTATAAAATGATGAGGGATGTAAACCCGTATGATATTGATAATTTACGCATCCGGTATTTTGGAAATAATAATGCCAAGGCTTATGCTTACGGAGTAGAAACAAGGTTGTACAGCGAATTGGTAAAAGATGCGGAAAGCTGGCTCAGTATTGGTTTGATGCGTACAAAAGAAAATATTGACGGTGATCATTATTATCAATATAAAAATGCTGCGGGGGAGATTATTAATTCTAAAAGTACCGACCAGGTGCCAGTGGACAGCCTACGAAATGATGTTGGGTGGGTAAGACGGCCGACTGACCGTTTGATCACGATTGGATTATTTCTGCAGGATTATTTGTCTACCAATAAAAATTTTAAAGTACACCTGAACATGCTTTATGGAAGCAATATGTCTTACAATATTCCCAATAATGTTAAGTACAGGAATGCGCTGATCATTGATCCTTATATACGTGTAGACATCGGTTTCAGTGCTTTGCTATTGAGCGAAAAAAGTAAACGCCGCAGCCACAATCCTTTCAAGGGGCTTGAAAATATATGGGCAAGTTTTGAAGTATTTAATTTGATCGACCGCTCCAATACCATCTCTTACCAATTGATAAAAGATTTCTCCAATGCTGTGTACAGCATACCAAACAGGCTAACGCCAAGATTACTCAATTTTAAGATTGTAACAAGATTTTGATGCTGGCCGGCGACTATAAAAAACAGGTGACAATCCCACCCCGCCAGGTCCATTTATTATTATCCGTAACTTGTATATGCTGGCTTGCAGCCAAACTAACCGGATGGAAATTATGGATTGCCGAAAGGTCCTTCCCTGTTGTACCTCCCTTCGGTTTTTTATATAACCTGCCCACCATTACACATTGGATATTGCTGATCGTATCCGTTACGTCACTGCTTCTTTTGATTATAAAACCAGGTAATAAAATTATTCAAGGCAGCTTATTATGTAGCGAATTATTTTCCTGCCTGTTAGATGAGAACCGCTGGCAGCCCTGGGAATATTTATACCTGTTTATTCTATTTATTTTTATTATAAATAAAAATAAGACGGCAGCTATCACCAATTGTTTTATCATTTTATTAGCCACAATTTATTTTTACAGCGGGTTGCATAAATTCAACGATAGTTTTTTAAGCGGCATTTGGGAAAATATGGTGCTTAAAAGGTTTTTAAAAATTCCTGTGCCGGTTGATAAAGGCTGGCTGCATTATGCTGGTTATATTTTACCGGTAATTGAATCATTTTCAGGAATAGGATTATTATTTTTAAGGACAAGAAAAATTGCGGCGATCATGCTGATCAGCATGCACCTGTTTATCTTATTATTGGTTGGCCCGTTTGGCTTGCACTACGAAAAGATCGTGTGGCCCTGGAATATGGCTATGATCTTTTTTCATCGTATCCTTTATATAAAAAACAGCCAGGTATCATTGCAGTCATCTTTTTTAAACAACCGGAACAAAATAATCTTGTTTTGCTGGGGTATTTTACCTGCATTTAATTTCGTTGGCCTGTGGGATAATTTTCTTTCCTGGAACCTTTATTCCTCCGAACTCCCGCAGATGGCTATTTGTATAAAAGATCCTGCTACCGCAATGAAGTTCCAGTCTTTAATTAATAAAAAAGATAATTTGAATATCTGTAACGGAAGCGCCCTGATCAATGTACAGGCATGGGCGTTGCATGAAATGGGTGTGCCCGCCTGCCCTGAAGAAAGGACCTTCCGTAAAATAAAAGAACGTTGGAAAAAGGATTTTCCTTTATCCAACGTTGACTTTATTATTTATTATTTTCCGTTTAAACCTATTGTAAAATAGGTTAGTGACAGTCGTTAAAAATAGCTGAGGTTAGTTTTAGGAGTCAGTGTTAACAGGGTTTCATACATCAGTTTGATCGTGTTCTCCACATCACTTTTATGCAGCATTTCAACAGTCGTATGCATGTAACGGAGCGGAATAGAGATCAATACCGAAGGGCAGCCGTCATTGGCGTAGGCGAAAGAATCTGTATCTGTACCGGTACTTCTGCTTACGGTATGTAACTGTACCGGTATCTTATTTTTACCAGCTACGTCCTGCACAATATCCAGCAATTTATTATGCACCGCAGGGCCAAAAGTTAGTGAAGGGCCCTTGCCACAACTTGTATCACCCTGTACCATTTTATTGATCATCGGCGTAGAGGTATCGTGCGTTACATCGGTGATGATGGCGATATTCGGTTTGATCCTGCGGGCAATCATTTCGGCACCACGAAGGCCAATTTCTTCCTGCACCGCATTTACTACATATAGTGCAAATGGCAATTTCTTTTTATTCAATTGCAATAACCTGGCGACTTCCGCGATCATAAAACCGCCGATGCGGTTGTCTAACGCACGGCCAATTACATAATCGTAGGCGAGCTCTTCGTAGCCGTCTTCGTAAGTAGCAACTGCTCCGATATGTATTCCTAATGCTTCTACTTCTTTCTTATTTCTTGCACCACAGTCTAAAAAAAGGTTTTCTACTTTGGGCTGTGTTTCTTTATCCCCGCTGCCCATCCTGGTATGAATTGCAGGCCAGCCGAAAACTGCTTTTACCGGCCCTTTTTTTCCATGGACCAATACGCGCATCGACGGCGCAATCTGGTGATCTACACCACCATTGCGTTTCAGGTAGATCAATCCTTCAGGAGAAATATAATTTACAAACCAGCTTATTTCATCCGCATGTGCCTCGATCACCACTTTAAAAGCAGCGGTAGGATTGATCACGCCTACAGCAGTTCCATAAGGATCCGTAAAAAAAGAATCTGTGTACGGCTTTACATACTCCAGCCACATTTTTTGTCCGCTGCTCTCAAAACCGGTCGGAGAAGGGTTATTGATATATTCCCTCAAAAAAGAATAGGATTCGTTTGTAAGGATACTCTTGGGTGCTTTTGCTTTTGCCATTAATTTATTTTTGGGCAAAATTAGCCATTGTAGCGGTATTTGTAAAATGACAGTTGCAGTTGAGGTTAGCCGTTAAAGGTTTAAAGTTGAATGCAGGCGGTTATTTCGGCTTTTCTACCGGATTGATCGAGGCACATGAACCGACGCCGATAGCTGAATCAAACGGTCGCAATAAGATCTATTGCTTTATCTTCGGCTCTTACCTTTACCCCTAAATCGCACCCACAATCCACGTGAGCATTGCCGATAAAAACATTAGTCCGTCTACCAGGAAATAGTAAAACAAGTACCCTCTTTTTTGCAAAGAAATAATATAAACGGCTAAAGTAACCAACCCGGTTGCAACGAGCGCGGCCACCTGCGACGGCGCTACCTGGTATTTCAATAAGTTAACAGTTACGATCGTATAGCAGATAAAAATAAACGCGATCAGGTAGTGAAGGAGCCGTGGCCTGATGTCCGTTGCCAGGCTCTGTAACCCGCGTATCTTGTCTACTGCCGCATCCCGTTTATCAAAAATGATACACAGCATGAGCATAAATAAAAACCGGTTGATAAATATGAGTTGTGCGGCTCTGCTCATTTCCGGCATTGAAATTTGTAAAGGGATCAGGATCGTTACAATTGCCCAGGTAAAAGCAAGCAATACTGTTTTGACAAACCCGGCTTTCCTGGTGAAATGTAACTTTTTAAAAGGCATGACCGGAACGGCGTATAAAATAAGCAGGATAAAAGTGATGCCTATATTGTACATCACCAGGTGAACCTTTGTCATACAAAATAACAGGCCCGTGAATGCCACCAACAAAACAAAAATTAAGCTTTGGTTTTTAAATAAAAATGAGCGGAGAGACTGCTGGCTATTAAAAGAAAACCTGCTAACGATCCAATATGCATTGTAGCCGCATAAGGTGGCAAAAAATATTACAGCCAGCAGGTAAAAATTGACCGGAACTGATAACAGTTGCAATGTTTGAAAGCTCAAACCTGCGGCACATAAAGCGATAAAGATGGAATGGGAAAGTATAAAATGGAAGAACTTCCTCATGGAATAATGTAATACACGGGATCCTCAGTAGTGATCACATTGCTCTTATTTTTTGCGTAATCCTTTACATAAATTTCATACGTCAATGTGTCCGTTTTGGGTGATGGCCTGTTACTTCTTTTAAATGGTGGGGAGATCAGCATATCAGCCTGGAAATTTTTACCGGAAACAGATTTCAGGTCCGGCATTATAAAAGAATCAACCTGGGCATCAGGCACACTATTGATAATACTTCTGATGTAAACAAATGCTGTATCCTTGCCTGGGTCAATTCCCACATCACCTTCCCCATCTGTAAGTTCGATGGTCAATTGAGGCAGGGTTTGCTGATCGGTTGGTATGTTACTCCTGAGTGCGTTTGGATACACTGATTTATATTTTATCTGCGGACTGGTGGTATATTTATCCTTACCGCAACTGATCACTATCAAACTAATGATAAAAATTATAATTGTGTTACGCATCTTTGTATTTTATTTTTCAAATTTACTGATAGAAATTGAATAGTCCTGTTAAAAATATTGCGCCGCCGGCTGATATATTTACTGCAAATAATGAGAATTTCAGTTCGCTTGCGCTGGATGTCTTTCGCTTTCAGCATGAGAAAAACCCCGTCTACAGGCAATATTGCGACATTTTAAAAATCGATGCAGATACTATTGACAACATCCTGCAGATCCCCTTTTTGCCGATCAGTTTTTTTAAATCTCACCAGGTGGTCACCACTGAATTTGATGCGGTAGCCATCTTTGAAAGTAGCGGCACTACCCAAACCGTTAACAGCAGGCATTACGTAAAGGATACAAATTTGTATGAAAAAAGTTTTAATAAGGCTTTTCAATTATTTTATGGTGCCCCTGCAGATTGGTGTATCATCGCATTATTGCCATCTTACCTTGAAAGAAAAAATTCTTCGCTGGTAATGATGGCGGATAAGCTGATACAGCAAAGCACGCACCCGCAAAGCGGCTTTTATTTAAATGAGTGGGATAAATTACAAACCACCCTAAATCAACTGGAGATTGCCGGCCAAAAAACATTGCTGTTGGGGGTAACCTTCGCGCTACTTGATTTTGCAGAACGCTTCCCTGTTCAATTGCACAACACCACCATTATGGAAACCGGTGGCATGAAAGGCAGAAGGGAAGAAATGACACGGCAACAGGTGCATGGCATATTGGAAAACGGGTTTAATATTAAATATATTCATTCCGAATATGGCATGACGGAGCTATTGAGCCAGGCTTACTCCGCAGGAGAAGGTATATTTAATTGCCCTCCATGGATGAAAATATTACTCAGGGAAGAAGATGACCCTTTTTCGGTTCAAACCACTACTACCGGCACCACCAGTGGTGTGATAAATGTGATCGACCTGGCTAATATTTATTCCTGCTCCTTTATTGCCACAGAGGATGCCGGCAAACTTTATGGCGATGGCAGTTTTGAGATCCTGGGTAGAATTGATAATACAGATATACGGGGATGTAGTTTACTTGCATTGTGATAATCGTTTTTTTTGCCTGGTAAAAACAAAACATAAAGCCTCTGTCAGTTGTACGACAGCACCGACACGGCAGTTTAAGCCAAAAAAAATTGCGGTCCGGGAAACCGGAACCGCAATACCACCTAACATGAACCTAAAGAAACATTTTGTTATAAACTGAATATCTTATTATTGATACGACTTTGATGTAACTACTACTCTTTTTTGATTAAAGCCAATAAGGAAACGTTTAAGCCTTCTCCACGGTTGCCTCCTGTTGATTTATAAATAAAATATTTTCAAAACAGGTACATTTAATCCCATGACTTGTTGATGTACGACAGTTTTTATGGATTGGATTTATTACAATAAAAATATATCGTTAATTATTGCATATCGGCGGTGGAAGCAAAAGAAAGACAGAGAGGGTTTAGCCTAAACGAAAATGCCGGAAGAACTCCGGCATTTTTGTTTATTAAATTTATTGAATGTATTACATTTTTCCCATTACAAACATAGGGCCCTTAGGAGTTGGATTTCCTTTTTCAGGTTCAAGAGTTACGGCGAAGGCTTCTACTTTTCCGAAAGTCTTCATTTTTTGCAGGTGGTATTTTTCTCCTTTTGCAGTAGTCAAAATCATACCGCCATCAACTGGCTGACCATCAACGATACCCCAAAGCTGGTATTGCTTTCCTTGTGGCGCCTCCGGTAAATTACTTGGATCGATGAACACTTCGCCGGTATTTTGGATCCAGAAGATTTTAGCCGCCGCATTGGGAGCTGCTTCCAGTCCCTTTAATGAAACCGGCACGCTATATTTATTCTGCACGATATCCATGCCTGCCGCCATGTCTTTATTCTTCTCTTCCAGTGTATTCAATGTTTCCTGTGCAGCAAATAAATTTTTATCAGCTTCGCTGTACCTGTTGTAAGTAACAATATTCAACGCGATGCTTCCGATCAACAATAATAAGGACGCAGCCGCAGCAATTTTCCAGAAAAGATTTGGATCGATCCGTCTTGTTACAATGTCAGCTTTTGAAGCCAGTGGGATTACTTTTCCGTTTTCATTTGTTTGAATTCGGGCAAATATCTTTTCCTTGATCCCGTCGGCAGGCGCAATCGCATGGGCATGAACGTAAGTTTCCATGCTCTGGGTAATTTTCTGCAATTCTTCAGCCACTTCCGGATACTGCGCAACCCATTGCTCTACCTCCTGCATTTCTTTTTCAGAAGCAATTCCGGCGGCATAAAGCTCCAGCAAACCTGACGATATGATATCTGGTGTGTCCAATTTATGTGTATTGCAATATTCTTCTTAATTCCAAAATTGCGGTCCTCATCCGCGTTTTCACTGTCCCCAGCGGTATCCCAATTTCTTTTGCTATTTCATCCTGGGTATATCCGTTAAAATAAGCAAGGTCAATAACTATCCGCTGATCCGGCTTTAGATTTCGCAATTGTTTCCTGATCCCCATTGCATCAAATTTGTCAGGTCCGGAACTTGTATCCAGCAAATTATTTACGGAATTTTCATCTCCCGAGATCTTATTTTGCTTTTTATACCCTTTGCTTCTTAATGTATCAATAGTAAGGTTCCTGGTGAGGTTCATCATCCAGGTAAATAAGCGGCCCTTTGATTTATCATAGCTTGAAAAATTATTCCAAATCTTGACAAACGCCTCCTGTAAAATATCTTCGGAAAGTGTTTTGTCCTCCACCAAACGGAAGATGACACCATTTAACGCAGGCGCATAGTTGTCATACAGGTATGAAAATGCCTGCTGGTCCTGCTGTTGCAGCAAGGCCACTAATTCATCTTCATTGTATTTTTGTATAACTTCCAAATTTTGTCCCTAATTAAGTTCCCGAAAATAAAGATTTTTAAAATACCTTTCGCATTAACACCATATTTAATAAAAATGTTGGAAAAGTAACTCTTGCCTTATCAATAGTCAATAGCAGCAAAACAATCTCTTTTCGAAAGACGCTTTGTTTAAAGTGGCAAATTATGGAAATTAACCTATATTAAAAATATAAAATATCGGAATAGATCCGTATAAGTATATTGGTGACATTACAGCCAAAGCGTTGAAAGATTTATTATCCTGACCAGGGCAATGCAAGGCGCCTTAAGAATTTTGGAAAAAGCTAATCCCATGAATAATATAACAGTACGACCAATACAGGAAGATGATAATATGGCAATGGCTAAAATTATACGCAATGCCCTGGAAGAGTTTAATGCAAACAAGCCCGGCACAGTGTACTTTGACGAAACGACGGACCATTTATATGAACTGTTTAAAACCGGCAAAGGGAACTACCACGTAGTTGTGATGAATGACGAGATTGCAGGCGGCGCCGGAATATACCCTACCGCGGGACTGGAAGCGGATACAGTTGAACTGGTAAAATTGTACCTGGCTCCGACTGTTCGTGGCAAAGGGCTGGGTAAATTATTAATGGAGAAATGTCTTGAGACGGCCAAAGAAGCAGGCTACAAAAAAGTATATATCGAAACGATGCCGGAATTAATTGTAGCAATACCGATATATGAAAAATTTGGCTTTGCCTATTTGAATGGGCCATTGGGAAATAGTGGACATAATGGATGCGATATATGGATGATAAAGATGTTGTGATCTTTTGCAGCGTACAATTATGCCGGAGATTTTCATACAGCTGACTAAATCTCATTAGCGCTATCCAACGAGTTCTACTTCCCCTCCTCCACATATACTTCATAAACCGGGCTGAATAAATATACCTTACCCGTAGCAACCTCAACGCACTTATACCGTTTGCGCACTTTTGCCTCCTTTCTAAATTCTCTTCCACCTTTAATTTTAAACAAAGTGCCGGCAGGCAAAGCCTCTATCAAACTTACCCCTTCTTTTTTTGCGTCGTATTGATGCAATACCCTCAACAAAGAGGTATCCGCACAACTGCTCGCAGCAGGGTTTTGAAGCGTTTTTAACAATGTTTTTTGTATATCGGGAGGAAAGATCTTTTTCAATAAGAACCGGGCCAGCACTTTACTATACTCGTTCTTCCATTCCTGGCCGTGCGCGAGTACCCGGTGCCCAAAACGCTCGTAGGTAAACAGATGCGCCAGTTCATGCAACAAGGTAATTAAGAAGGCGTATTGATTCAGGTTGCCATTTACGCTGATCCGGTGGTTCTTATCTGCAAATGAATTCCGGTAGTCGCCCAGCACTGATTTTCGTTCACGGGTGATCGTAAGTTGTACTTTATATTGAAGCAGGTAACTGGATACTTCCTCAAAGCTTCCTTCCGGCAGGTATTGCTTTAGCTGGTGTAAAGGAGCTTCCTGCTTAGGCATTTCTTTTCTTGTTCAGTTTGGTTATTACTGATACTTCCACGCCGAGATAAAGAAGATATAAAAACATGGCGGCAAATACGGAGAGTTTGTTGACATTACTACCTGCGATAAGGCGATACACTAACACGGCCGCAATACATACCGCCATTTTGATCAGTATTCCAGCCATCACGCTTCGTACAAAAACATTGGGATTGCTGTTGGCCATCGCCTTTTTTTGCATAAAAAAAACGAGCAGGCTCACCACGAAGAATAAGATATTCGCTATTAACAGTACGTAAGGATCAATGCCCCATTTGATCAGCAAGGATTTAGTCGCACTAATAGATCCGCTGAAAATGATGAAGATAGCAACCAGCGGTACAATTATTTTTTTTTGTTGATCCATTTATCCCAAAGATAAATTTAAAGATCATTCATTCACCACAATGGATAATTCTTTCTTCAGTTCAACCACATTGGCGCCGGTATGGCAACAACCATTAAAGCTGGCCGAAGGTTCTACCTGTAATTTGCCGGCAAAAATATCGCCCTGCACATCACACTTTCCCAGCAATTGTAATAATTCTTTAATTTTTATTTGCCCTGTGACTTTCCCCATCACATCTGCCTGTTCGGCATGCATGTCGCCGTCAACAGTTCCTTCCGGCCCAATAAAAATTTTTGATTTGGCAAAGAGATTGCCGCTTAACAAGCCATCTATCCGGATATCTCCGTCGCTTTTGATATCACCGTTGATAACTGTTCCGGAGCCGATGATCGTAGTACTGCCCGTAGATAATTCGCCTGGTGAAGATTTGGTTTTTGAATTAAACATAGTTTAGATTTTAAAATGAATATTGATTTATAACAGGAATTGAAAAATCGCATCGAAAAAATCGTTCGTTTTATTTTGCCCCACAATAAAAAATATACAAAATCTTAACCGCAAAAAAAAGGGTGCCGCGTTCTATCCGTCTTAGTAGACAATAAGTTCATTTTCGCACCTAATCATGATAATTTCGTGAAAATTTAGTGCTTCACTACAACAGAACGATCAAATTCCATGCCCGCCGGGATGCTGACTATTCGTTGATGTTATCAACCTTTGGAAGGTCCAGTTTATTTGTATCCAGTACCGGAACTTTACCCTGCAATATCTTTTTAACGTCGTCAAAATACTGCTGTTTGTATTTGAGTGCATTTTCTATGGAATCTGTACGGATCTTAAGTTGGCGGAATTCTTTTATCTGCCTGGCATCCCCGTAACCTACGCCCGGGAGATAATATTTGATGGGAGTGAATACGATGAGTGCTACCGTTAAAACTGTAAGCAATACAAAAACGCTGCTTAAAACGATGTACACACTAAGCCGGCTCAACCTGAATTTAACTACCTCCTCATAGGTATCCTCATTCATTACCACGAGGCGGTAACGATTTCTCAAACGTTTTAGTGTGCTATTGGCATCTAATTTGCCCATGGTTGATTTTTGGATGTTAAAAATAAGAAACCTTGTGCATTATCCCCGCTAATTGCCGAAAATAACCGATATTTAACCGCTCTATTTTAATCACTTGTCCCATGTTAAAAAGGATTTTTTTACCTGCATTACTATTGATCATATTCAGCCCGCTGGCAAACAGCCTGCTCGCACAGGCGCCTACCTGGACGATCGATCTGCTGGGAAAAGAAAAAAAACCGGAAAAATTTGAGAACCGGAAATTGGGCTCGGAAAAAATGGCCGAAAAAAAATTTACCGCCGTCAGGCATTTTTTTCAAAATAATTACACGCATTACAATTACTACTACAATGCTAAAAATAAAATAAACAGCGTAATTGAAAGAGCAAAAGAGGCTCAGAAAGATGATTACGGTAAATTACTCAGCTATTATCCTTACACATTAGAAAATACTGCTACCCAAAAATCTGAACTGGATTCTGTCATTTTTAAAGCCACGGCCGGCATTCTTCTGCATGACCTGAGAAACGATTGGGTAGATAATATGTACCTGCTGATGGGGAAGGCATTTTTCCTGAGAAAAGATTTCGACTCTGCCGCGGCTACTTTCCAGTTTATAAACTACAATCTCTTCCCAAGAAAAAAGCATGAAGACGATAACAGGATAGTGGGCACCAGTGATGCATCAAGCAATAGTGCTATCAGTATCGCCAACCTGGAAAAACAAAATATTTTACAAAAAATTACTGCCCAGCCGCCCAGTCGCAACGATGCCCTGATCTGGATGGCACGCACCCTGATCGAGCAGGGAGAAATAGGAGAATCTGCCGGTCTGATCAACACCCTGCAACATGACCCGAACCTGCCTGAACGTTTGCGCAATGACCTGGATGATATAAATGCCTATTGGTTTTATAAACAAAATATTTACGACAGTGCAGCCACTTACCTGGAAAAATCTCTAACCACTGCCGACACCAAACAGGATTTATCACGATCCGAATTTTTGCTGGCGCAACTATATGAAATTAGCAACCAGTTTGATAAAGCCACCGCTTATTATGAAAAAGTTTCTGTGCATACCGTAGACCCCTTAATGGATATAAATGCGCGCCTGAACAATGCCAAAATGCTAAAGAGTACGAATCCTGAAGAATTGACCAACAGCATCAACAACCTGGTGAGGATGGCAAGAAAAGATAAGTTTGAATCATACAGGGATATCATTTTTTATTCTGCGGGTGAGCTGGCCATGCAAAAGCCCGACAGCAACAATGCAATTGTTTATTTTGGCAAAAGTATCCAGTACAACGAAAGCAATATCTCTTATAAAAACAGGGCCTTTTTACAGCTTGCAGACATCGCCTATAGCAGGAAGCAATACCTGACTGCTTTTGCGTTTTACGATAGCTTACAGTCGGGCGATACCACCCTCAACGACAGGCTGGCTTCCATCCAGGAGCGCAGAAATTCACTGGCTAAAATTGTTGAGAAGATCATCATCATTCAAAGGGAAGACAGCCTGCAATCAATCGCTGAAATGGTGCCGGCAGAGCGGGAAACGTTCATAAAAAAAATGGTAAAACGGTTACGCAAAGAGAGGGGGTTAAAGGAAGAAGATAATAATTCCGGTAATACAATGGCTGGTTTTGATAACAAATTCGACAACAAAAAAAATGAACCTGTCGACCTTTTCGCAACTACCACCAAAGGGGAATGGTATTTTTACAATGCTTCGGCAAAGTCGACCGGTTTAAATGATTTTAAAAGGAAATGGGGCACCCGTAAAAATACAGATAACTGGCAAAGAAAAAATGCTGCAGAAGTAGTGGGCGACAATGTCACTAACCTGGGGAATGGCCTTAATATAGCGCCCGATGACATTGATAAACCTTTGGATCCAACTAATAAAACCTTATCCAGGACAAAGGATCCATCTGCATCAAATGTTGGCAAAAATGCCGCGGAAACCGCCCAGCTTGAAGATATCAGCTATGAAGGATTGATGGGAAACCTGCCCCTCACACCGGAAAAAATGACGACCAGTAATGCACTGCTTGCCATCAATATATTTGAGCTGGCGAAATTATTCCAGGAAGAACTGGAAGATTATCAGCAGGCGATCGTAACCTATGACGAATCTTTATCCCGCTATCCTGATTCTTTGTACAATGGAGAGCTATACCTCGGGCTTTATTTTTGCTACACGAAATTGGGGAATGCTGATAAAGCCGCTTACTTCAAGAATTTATTAAATAAAAATTTTGCCGGCAGCCATTCGGCTTTGATACTGAACAACCCGTCCGCTGCCAATCCGAAAGAGAAAAATGCGGAAGGCACCAAAAGGTATGAGTCCGTTTACAATTTATTTATAGAAGGAAGTTTCGACCAGGCATTTGCTGAAAAGAAAAAAGCTGATAGTATTTATGGAACTAATTACTGGAGCCCTCAGCTGCTGTATATTGAAGCGGTTTATCACATTAAGCAACACGCGGACAGTACGGCTATTTCTGTTTTAAATAATATCCTCAGCCTGTATCCCGGCGCCAAACTTGCCCCCAAAGCGGAGCGAATGGTCGATGTTTTGAAAAGAAGGGCTGAAATTGAGGACTATCTTTCCAAGCTTCAGATAACCAGGGCGAAAGATGACGAAATAGTGAAGCTGGACGAGCGGACTCCTTTGGTAAGAAACGACCTCAACCTGATCAAGACCCCGGTGCGTGTTGTTGATACCAGCAGAAGCCTGATAAAACCATCCACGATGAAAGTGAAGGATAGTCTGAAGGCTGATCCGGTAATAACAGATACAGTAAAAGTTATACCCCCGGTAGTCGCACCACCGGTTAAAGACAGTGTAAAAAAAGCTCCTACTGTTTTTGCCAACGGGCCCTTCACTTTAAATATCGAAGCACCGCATAATGTGATCATGGTATTGGATAAAGTAGATGGTACCTACGTAAATGAATCAAAGAATGCCTTCACGCGCTACCTCGGTGAAGGCTTTAGGAGCGACTCGATTACTTTGGTAAGAGATGCACTGGACAAAGATCGCGCGCTGCTGGTATTTACTTCATTTCCGGATGCAGCCGCTGCCTTGCAGTTTCTGTTAAAGGTTAAAAAGGCCGCACCTGATGAAGTTTCCTGGTTACCCGCCAACAAATATTCCTTTTACCTGATCAGTGATGAAAATCTTCAATTATTAAAAACAAATAAAGACATCTCAGCTTATATCGGCTTGCTTAAGAAAGTTTATCCCGGCAAGTTTTAGCAACAACCGGTGATCGGAATAATCCGGCAATGGCCGTATCTGCCGATCGCTACCATCCTCCGTTATGAAAAAGAAAACAGACAACACGACAATGAAAAGATCAGTAAAAATTTTATGGAGGGTATTTTTTGGAGGGCTGTTCCTGGTGATCCTGATATTTACACTCGCTAATTTCGGTGCATTTGGAACAATGCCGTCACTTGAGGACCTTGAAAATCCTGAAGCTGACCTGGCGAGTGAAGTATATACCAGTGATGGAAAATTGATGGGTAAGTATTATGCGGAGAACAGGAGCGAAATAAAATACAACCAGATCTCCCCTAATATCATACACGCATTGATAGCGACCGAGGACCAGAATTTTTATGACCATTCCGGTATTGATGCAAGGGCTGTGGCAAGGGCAGTTTTAAAATTTGGTACCGCGGGCGGTGGAAGCCCAATCACGCAGCAGCTGGCAAAGATGATGCTGGGACAAGGAAAGGGCAATTTTTTTAAAAGAGGGATAGAAAAAATAAAGGAGTGGATAATCGCCGTTAAACTGGAAAGGAATTTTACCAAGGAAGAGATCATTACGCTTTACCTCAACAGGGCTCCCTGGGGTAATAATTATGGGATAAGAAATGCGTCCAAAACCTATTTTCAAAAAGAAGCGGCCGACTTAAATATTGAAGAAGCGGCAGTGTTGGTAGGCATGTTGAAAGGCTTTGGTTATGAGCCGATCCGACATCCTGTAGCAGCCCTCAACAGGCGCAATACGGTGATAGAAAGAATGGTTGATTCCAAACAACATTTTATTACAGAGGAACAGGCAGCTAAGCTGAAGGCCAAACCGCTGATCACCAATTTTAAGAAAACAGATGATAACGTAGGAATAGCTCCATATTTTCGTACGGCCCTGGCTGAACGGATGAAAGAGTGGTGTAAGACACACAAAAATCCCAAGACCGGTGAAAATTATGACTTGCACAGGGGAGGATTAAAGATATATACCACCATCGATTCCAAGATGCAGCAATACGCGGAAGAGTCCGTAGTACAACACATGCCCGTGATTCAACGCAAGCTGAACTACCTGTTGAAAAATAATGGTGACCGGATGTGGAAGGCCAGGGAAGGCATTATTGAAAATGCGATGAAAAACAGCGAACGCTGGAAAAACATGGCAGAAGATGAAATAAAACCTGATGCCATCAGGAAGTCGTTTTTGGTTCCGGTAAAGATGAAAGTATTTGCCTGGAACGCTAAACGGGAACTGGATACGGTGATGACCCCAAGGGATTCTATCAAGTACCATAAGCAATTAATGCAAACGTCCTTTGTGGCAATGGATCCGAAAACCGGCGAAGTAAAATGCTGGGTTGGCGGGATAGATTTTAAATGGTTCAAATACGATCACGTTACTGCGAGCAGGCAGGTAGGTTCTACCATTAAACCGCTTATTTATGCCCTCGCTGTGCAGGATGCAGGCTATACGCCTTCCACTATTATTGAAGGCGGGCCGGTACAATACGGAAAGGAAGTGAGGACATTCAGCGGCGGTGGCGGTACACTCGCCAACTGTCTTGCTTTTTCAAAAAACACCGCATCCGTTAGGATGACAAATTTATTGGGTGTCAACAGGATCATCGATTTTGCCAAAAACGTGGGCGTCACTGCAAAACTTCCTGCGTACACTTCGCTTGCCCTTGGCGCCGCGGAAATACCGCTACTGCAGATGCTGCAATCTTACACTATGTTTCCCAATAAAGGTTTTAATACTGAACCAATATTTATTAGCCGGGTGGAAGATAAAAATGGCAACGTACTGGAAGATTTTACGCAGATCAACAGTAAGCAGGTGATCAGTGAGCAGGATGCTTTCACCATGGTAAAATTAATGCAGGGTGTAGTGCAAATAGGCACGGGCAGATCGTTGAACAGTTATAGTATTCCTGCTCAGAAGGCTGGCAAAACAGGTACTACCAATGACAATACGGATGGCTGGTTCATAGGCTATACGCCTGAATTGCTTGCAGGTACATGGGTTGGTTGCGACGACCCGTTTATCAGGATCTATTCCGGTACAAGCGGTGGTAATGAAATGGCGCTGCCGAAATGGGGCTACTTTATGAAAAAAGTTTATGCGGATAAATCACTGCCTTATGGGCGCGAACTTACTTTTGCCGAGCCTGCAGAGATGGCGAACAATCCAATTTATGCCGACCAGCGGTTTGAAAATATAGTCAACCAGGGAGATGATAATAGTACAGAGGGCCAGGGTAATGGTGATGCCACGGATTTTACAAATGAGCCTTTGTCTGATAAGGTTGATCCTGAAGTGCCGGTGGAAAGTGAATTTAGTACAGTAAAGCCGGATACCAGTAAGGCAAAAAAAGAAATACCTCCTGCAACAAATAAACCTGAGGATAAAAAGGATGGCAAACCCATTACTCCTGCCGGTAATAAACCGGATGATAAAAAAGGAACGGGCCTGCTTCCTGCAAACCCTGCTGATAAAAATAAATTACCACCTGCAAAACCAGATAAATCCAAGCCGAAAAAGGATAATGATTATTAGGTGTATCCTGTCAGCGACAACATCGGCAGAATAGCTATCTTAGTGGTGTAAGTAAGTTCCGTAAGAAACATAATATAACTACGTGCTGTATGTTTATATTCAAATGGAACATCTTCAGAAAGCCTGCAGCATGCTGCCGAGATATTTCCCTGGCGGGACATGTTGGGTAAAGGACCAATAGAGTTTAGATATCCGATACGTAATTAGTGTCTGCAAGAAAACGCTGAAAACCTTTACAGACAATGGATGCGGAGATTTTTCTTGTTGAATATTATTAATATGAAACTAAAGAAATGGCCTAAAATAAAATATTGCTGAGCTGTTTATTAAAAGGCATTTAAGTGTGGCCACTATTTGATCTTCTTCATCAGTAACCGGGTTAGCTGCCTTTCGTTGGTTCGGTTCCGATGAAATCGGAATTAAAAAAATGCGCAGCCTGTTTTTTCAAAAAAGCAAAAACAGCAGCGTTCCGGTTATCCGCCAGCTGGCGGACCGGCTGGGGAGGCAAAGTAGAGAGTTGACAGGTAGTTGGTGAAGTAAAGATTCGGATTAGAAAATATGCTAAAACCCTTACCAGTTATTAATAACAGCGTTTTCTTGCAGATACTAACTAAAACTGCGTTTTTTTATTCTTATACGATACCAGAACTCAAAATCGCTTTGGTCAATTTTAAATCATTTTTTACCAACGATGACCAGTGCAATTGATAAAGAAAAATATTTCCATAATCTTGATGCATTGAGGTTCCTGGCTTTTTTGGGTGTCTTTTTTTCTCACACTTTGCAATGGCAACCCGTCAATAAATTTCTTGACCTCGTATTTACCTTCTTTACTTTTAATTACCTGGGCGTTCCCTTTTTTTTTACGCTATCGAGTTTCCTGATCACTTTCAATTTATTAAAGGAAAAATTAAAATATGGCAAAATTGGCCTGCTAAGGTTTTATACAAACAGGGCGCTGCGCATCTGGCCCATCTATTTTTTAATGGTCCTGTTTTATTTTTTTATTTTGCCCCATATCGCCGGAATATTTCACCTAGCTCCTCCTACACTGGCGCCTATCGCGCCTTTTTTATTTTTCTTTGTAAATTTTTATGTTATTGAACATGGAAATAATTTTTCCATTATCCTGTTGATACTATGGTCAATTTCAATTGAAGAACAATTTTATTTCTTCTGGGGAGCTGCATTTAAATACATTAAAGCTAGCCAGGTTGTGTACTTGTTTCTGGCGTTGATAATCTTCAGTATTGTTTTCAGCTACTATTATATATCAATGGATAAGCCAATGCTTACTATCCACACTTTCTTTGTGATACAAAATTTTATACCCGGCGCCCTGCTCGCCTGGATATTTTTATTGCGAAAAGATCTGTATGAAAGGTTTAGCAAAATACCAGCAAAATACATGCTGCTGGCCTATATGGCAATACCATTGATTTACCTCGATCTATTCCACCTGGATATAATATTGCAGAATGTGATTAAAAGTAGTTGCTTTGGAATAATAATTTATGACCAGGCTTTAAATGACCAGCGCCTCATCAATTTTGGCAGGTTCCGCCTGGTGAATTATTTGGGTAAGATTTCTTACGGTCTTTATATTTACCACGCGTTAGCCTTCGCTTTTTTAGAGAAAAAATTTCACTTTTTCGGTGTTGACAACAAGTCGTCTTTGTTACTGAATATGTTCCAGGTGGTTATCACATTTTTAATTACGGTATTGATGGCACACCTGAGCTATCAATATATTGAGTTGAAATTTTTGGCGATGAAGGTTAAGAGAAAGAACAAGTTGTTTGAATGAGAATAAATTGTCTGAATCAGAATTTTACAGAATTTTAGAATTAGCTGAATTTTGCAGTTTTTGAAGCACAATCCCTACTGTGAATTTTGATTCGAAATTCTAAAATTTCAAATTCTGTAAATTCTGATGCTGATTTTTTCTGATGCTGATTCCCCTACCGCATCAAATACATCTTCCCATACCCTTTATTAAAGAATTTATCTGTCTGATCACCATCGGATTTATACTTGTCTAATGATTTACCATTCAGGTTGGTCAACACCCTGTAGAGATAAACGCCATTGCCCAGCTTCTGTCCGTACATATCCGTGCCGTCCCATTTAAACTCTGTGATGTTGCGGCCTATATGAATGTCGCCCAGTTCCGCCTTTGTAATCTCTCTTACAATTTTACCCGTGATCGTAAGGATCTGTATCCGCATATTCTGCGGTATTTCGCTACCCGTTAAAGTAAATACAAATGCCGTTGATGTAGTGAACGGATTCGGGTAGTTGAGCATATTACTGATCATTGGTGTATTCAACACGCTAAAGGTTATTTTATATTCTATATTACCTGCTTTATTACCCACCATATCCTTACCCGAAATTTTTAATTCATACTCTCCATCTTCCGGAAAGAAAGGTGAAAATTCTATAGAGGCAGTATTATCTGCTCCCGTGGCTGCCGGGATAAAACGCATGTTATCTCCAAAATAAAAATTACGGTACACATCTGTAGGATCGGCCGGGTAATGTACCATTACTTTCAATGAAGCCGTATCACTCAACAAAAGGAAGTGACTTTCATCCTTCAACTTCACCAGGACATGAGGCTTTGAGGCAACAATGTCTTTATTTAAAATATGTACGCCATCAAAGGTTACATCCAGCAGGGGATTAAATTTATCCTCCTTCACAAAGAAATTCTTATACAGGAAATTATTGTACAGGTATTGTTCCGGCTGGTTATTATCCGGGTTGATCATCACATACAATGTATTGATGCCCGGATATTCTTTTGTATCGATGCTATAACTTACCGTCAGTGTATCGCCGGATATCAACGCTTTCTTTTTCGGAATGATGATCACGTGCGGTGTATTATTCCGGTCGGTAATAATAAATTTGACCGTAAGACTGTCGAAGGCAACAGGACTGATATTTTTGAAGGCCAGGGAGAAATCAATTTTCTCCCCTTGCTCCACGGTGTCTTTCATGGAAAATACAATATTAGGGGCGATCGCTCCTTCGGGTACATAATCCGCATTTATTCTCCAGTAGTTCAGCTGGTTGGGTGTTGCGTGATTTATATCGGAATTTAACATCTTTAATTTAACGTATGGATATATAGCTGCGTCTACAAATGCCAGCGTTGTATCTATACCCGGCGCTACGGTAGCTACTAAAGTTGCGATGCCATTTGCCCTAACACCATACACCTGGATTTGCACTGTGTCGCCGACACCTGCGTCCAATGTCTTACCTCTCCAATGCAAAGAGTTCCATTTCTTCGCAGGGCCAAAGGATGGCGATTCGATTGTTCCTGAAACAAAGCTGGATGTCAAGGGAACTATACTGGAAATATAAGTTGCCGAAGTACTACCCATTATTTGTAAAGGAGTAAAAACAGGTTCATTTTTCCTGTAGAAATAAGAGAAGGGCAGGTTATGATAAAAACTATCGATCGTATTAAAACCAATAGACTTTAATTTATGATACAATGAATTGCCTGTTCCAAGTGTTGACTGATCAGATTTCCATTCGTCAATAAAAGAATGGTTGACCGGTATACCAAGGTTATTATCCGCCGCGCCAAGGTTGGTGACAGATACATACATCCCATCGGGAATACTATCAAGAAAATCTATTGCATGCTTCCTGCTGACAGGATCCTGGTAAGAAAATTCAAAGAAATTCCTGGTAGGTTCAGCACATACATAATTACTTCCAAACCTACCGGTTGTTCCGGAAACTTTATAATTTTTCCAGGGCACTAATGTAGTCGTATCAAATATCATGAACTGCAGTGAATTGTACCTGCACCCATAATAATCCAGTTGTTCAAAATCAAGGTTTACATTGATCTTATCATAGGCGAAGTAAGGGTACAAACCGGTATTGATCACCAGTGTGCGGGATGTCTTACCAAAATGAAAAAACCTGTCGGCATCAAGACTGATAGAATTGCTGTAAATACTTTTCTTGTGTTGAAAATAATGCGACTGGTTAAAGCCGGTACTTCCGTTAGCCAGGTAAACAAAAGAGAATGAGTTCCAGATCGGTACCCCGTTGTTCAGGGGAACCATAGATGTTCTCCAGTAATATACCGCGCTATCTTTAAAATTAATATTGCCGGGTGAAAACTCGATGGCACCACCAATTCCGCTGGCGCTGTATTGTTTTTTGAATGCTGAGTTGAATAATTCAGTCGTGTCAAGTTCCATCAGGTACTGCCGCGAACCATTTAACGGGTTTGCGGTAGATGCCGTGAACCTGATACCCTGCTGGTTTACAATAGAAAAGTTATAAGGAGAAGCCGGACGGATCTCATCCTCAAAAATGGAAAATTCCTTGGTAAAAGTATTATTTGTTTCAGATGATTCAACCACCTTATTATCCGCATCCAGCGTAAATATTAATTTATTCAATCCCTTATCGGTAACACTATTGATCGGTATATTGATGTCCAGCGAGTCTGCATACTCAATCCCCGGTACTAATTTATCATAGATCACCTGCAGGGTATCATTGGCCAGTAATCTTTTTATCGTGATACGGATGGTATCACCGACGGCCTTGCCAAGATTAAGCATCTTCACCTTTACATTAAAACTATTATCGGCAACGGAAATGATGGATGGACTGAGCTTTACCAGCTGGTCTTCGATGGCATAATCGGGCAAAGCAAAAGTGTTGATCTTTATTGCAGGATCTCCGTTCAGGTTTAATTCTTCCAGGTGCATACGTGTGTAGAAATCAAGTGTCGGAGAACTTCCGCCCAAACTCTGTATCACATATTTCATTTGGTTACCGATCGTATTTCCATATAGCGTGCGGGAAAAGGCTTCATACAATTTGGTATTGTAAAAATTTAAAAAAGGCGGTATGCCTAAGTGGGTACTTGCCAAAAATCCAATGCTTCCGCGCTGTTCCGCCAGCAGCCATTTTTCAGAAAGCGATGCATTGCCATTTAGCCGCGTCGGGTCGTAGATAAAGTTATTACCGGCACTGCAACCACTCACATTAAAAAAGGGATACTTTCCCGGGTTTGTATAATTTTCAGGACTATTCAGGTTAAATGCCAACGTATTGGCCGATGAATGGCCAAAGTATTGTATGAAACTTGTCCCTTCATTAATGAGTTGTTCAATTCGCTCACCGTTTGCCTGTACGATCGCTGAAGAAGATTCTTTTTGAAAGATCTCCACTTTCGCACCCAGTAAAGAGTCTTTTGCAATGGTTCCGTAACTATTTAAATAATAAGTAAAATCGCTGTTTTCATCGGCGGTGCTGCCACCTGCGGCATGGATAAAATTTTTCATCCAGGCTTTATCGGCAACCGATTGCGATGTAGAAACCTGGGCGGCTTCATATTGCTTTACTTTTTCGAGGTACACTTTTATTTCACTGCCATTGATCACCGACAAACGACCGATGGGCACTACCGGTACTGCCTGGCCCGGTTCACTGGCCAGTAATATATCAGAAGCGGGCCAACCAAAAGTGGTGACAAGATCCAGTTTCTCAATATCCGGGGCATTTTCATTAGACTTATAATCGATCGACGCCATCCCTCTTCCTACCAGTAAAACATATTTTGGTTTTAAACTGAATCGCTGCGCAGCCGAGAGGATAAAATCGCGTATCGCTGCGGGATGCTTTTTAATACCAAAAGCAAATTGGTCAGTTAATTCATCGATAGATACCACTTTTACATTGAATCCGCCTCCAGCAGTCGAGGCACGGTAAGCACGGTATTGATCCACATAATTATTACCATTTCCATCATTGTATAAAACAGGATTGGTGATGATCAGGTAATCGCCCTGGTTGGCGACATTTCCATAGTTGATAAAAGTTTTCGAAGTAAGTGAACTAACCGTATTGATATTGGTAGCTTCCTGGCTGACCAGCATAAATTTCCTTACCGGATCCGTGGAGCCGGGTAAAGCAAATCTTACTTTGCCGGCAACGGCGATATCACCTACATATCTTCTGCCATCATTGATGCTGTACAATATGGGTTGAACGCCACTGGCATTGAAATTATCGATCTCAAGAAAGTTACCGGCAGGAGAAGGTTTCAGATCAAAATAAAAATTCTTTTGATTATTGAAATTAAATTTTGCGGGATAAGTAACCGCGATCGTTCCAACCACTATACGGTCATTTGCGTTGGTGGCATTACCGTTTACGGTGATCGCCAGGTTGTCAGGATTTGCTAAATAACTTAAGGGTAAATTATCGACCTGTTTTTTTAAGATGGTAAAATAATTCATCGCCGTATCCATTACAAGGCTATTGTAAAATTTCACTTGCACATTTCTTGTAAACAAGGCATTACCAAAGGCAGCAATGTAAAATGATACACTATTGGCCGGCCCGGCAGTATATACATTCAGCCCGGAAAATACCTGCGACAAAGCGCAACAGGGCGCCACATCGGTAGTGGTCCATCCCTCACCCGCATCATAGGTGGAAGAGTAAACGTATTCGCCTACGATATTTGCAAACCCACGGTTATATATTTGCCGGTAAGGCTGCTCTACCCTGCGCATAAAATAAGGGTCGGCCGGAAGTGTATTTGCACTTACATTATTAACAGCGTTGCTATAACGCAAATTCGCGGACGTGGTGTTGAGCGTTAAAAAATACATGGCCGTATCGGTATGCAGGCTAAAGCTGTCACAAAGCTGGTTATCCGCGATCCGGTACAAAGGTTTGTCTGGAAGGCCATCATTCATTTTCCCTGAAAACTCGATGTAATCACTGGCACTAAGCGGGCCACTTGCCACAGAAGTATAAAGTCGGACCTGTTCCCCGTTTCTCCAAAGCTGAAACTGCTCTGCAGGTGCGGCACCAAGGCCTATTGCAGACAGCGCAGCCTGGTTAATCCTGTACAATCCATTCTTACTTACCTTGAATTTATAGTAAGTCTTGCTATAATCTATCCAGCTATTATTATACTGCGCGGTACCCGCAAGCGTACACAGTATAAAAAATGGAAGTAATAATTTTTTCATTGCGCGATATGATTGACATTTCATAATGATCATGGGTATTCTGCTTCTCTTTTCACTAAATTAAACCGGAGTGAAAATATATGGGTGTACAAAGGATTGGATTGATTGGCAAGATTGGTAAAAGCGTAATCGATCATTACATTTTTAATTTTGACGCCTGCGCCCAGGCTTGGCTGGTATATCCATACCTTTTTCTGGTTGAGGGTATCTCCATCTGCCAATGCTTTTTGAAAATTGGCGATCCCTGCCCGTACGAAAAAAACGTCTTTTAAACCAGCTTCTAATCCAAGACTGGGATCTATGCTCAACGTATTACCACTCAGGACCGTGTTGCGCCTGCCATCAAAGGTCAGGTTCAGGTTAGCTTCAGCCTGTAGCTTTAGCGAGCCGCTTAGCCGGAAATCGTATCCGCCGCCAATTACCAGCCGAGGTGCTGTTAGCTCAGTTGATTTTACCGGGATCTGGTTATTGGTAAGATATAAAACTTCTTTTTCTCTTTCAGTAAATTTAAAGGACCAGGCGTTAAAAGTGGTGGTAAGATCCCGGGCAACAATGCCGGCGTGCCAGTTTTCGCCATGCATTTGCAAGCCTGCGTCAATACCAAATCCCCAGGCGCTGGCAAACGTGCCGACTTTGCGATGTATTATTTTTGCATTTACGCCGAAGCTGATATGCTGATCTTCTGTTTCTTTTATATTCTGAGCAAACGAAAATAAAAAGGCATAGTCGGCGGAAGAAAAGGTTTGAATATTATTGTAATTGATACTGCCATCGGGTTCTACCAAAAACAGGGTATTGGGAATATCATCCACGGCAAAACGGAGCAATGAAAAACCGATGACCCTTTTATTATCCTGGATAGGCAATGCGATAGAACCATAATCATACTTGCCGATGCCGGCAAAATACTCGGCGTGCATCAGGTTAAAGTTTGGATGGTCCTTCACACCTGTAAGTCCGGCCGGGTTCCAGTAACCAGCTGTAGCGTCTTCCACCGAAGCAACCTGCGCGCTTCCCATTGCAAGGCCCCTGGCACCAGCTCCTATATTTAGGAACTCATTGGAATATTTTCTGAATTGTGCGTAGGAAAGAGCCGGCAATAAAGATATACCAAGCAGGATGGCAGATAGTTTTCGGTGCATATAATTGTTTTCCGGTTGTTAGTATTGCTTTTCATAGGATAAACTATAGGATAAAACGTTGAATCCCTTAGTAAATTGTCCTTTTGGGAAAACGGGCAATTCAACAAATTTAGTGAATAAAGGGTTGAAAACCGGCGCCTTTTTAACTATTCGTCCTATCCTTCCTACAAAGACATAATAGCATGAAAAAGGCTGCATTAATAATAATAGTTTATTAAATGACACAGCCTGTATCCCGGCTAACGTAGGGGCCGGGCATGCCCCTGCCCGTTACAATGCAACCATAAAAAAAAGATGGTATCTCCACGGGCAACCGCGAGGGCTGCCCTTATAAATCCTACCAATATTTCACATTTTACAGGCACAAAACCAATCGTATCCCCATCACCCCGTTGCATTTTTTTCAATTATTCTACCCACATTTGCATAAGTTCGCGCAAAAGGCAACCAAAAAAGTATGAAAAATTTGATCGAAGAACTGACATGGAGAGGCATGGTGCAGGATATCATGCCAGGGACGGAGGAACAACTAAACAAAGAAATGACCACGGGTTATATCGGCTTCGACCCTACCGCTGATAGCCTGCATATCGGTAGCCTGGTACCAATTATCCTGTTGATACATTTACAAAAATGCGGACATAAACCCATTGCCCTGGTAGGTGGCGCCACCGGCATGGTAGGCGATCCCAGCGGTAAAAGTGAGGAAAGGAATTTATTAAGTGAAGATGTGCTTAATCAAAATGTTGCCGGTGTAAAAGCGCAGCTTGAAAAGTTCCTGGATTTTGACCCCGCCATCCCAAATGCCGCTGAAATGGTCAATAACTACGACTGGTTCAAAAATATCACTTTCCTGGATTTTATAAGGGATACCGGCAAGCACATCACCGTCAATTATATGATGAGTAAAGACAGTGTGCGCAAACGGCTGGAAGGCGATAATGGCATGAGTTTTACAGAATTTACCTACCAGTTGGTACAGGGCTACGATTTTTACTGGCTGCATAAAAACAAAGGATGCAAGCTGCAAATGGGCGGAAGTGACCAGTGGGGCAACATCGTAACCGGCACGGAACTGGTTCGCAGAAAAGGCGGCGGAGAAGCTTTTGCCTTCACTTGTCCGCTGATCACCAAGACTGACGGCAGCAAGTTTGGAAAATCAGAAAAAGGGAATGTTTGGCTGGATGCAACGAAAACATCCCCGTACCAGTTTTACCAATTTTGGTTAAATGTTGCCGACGCCGATGCGCTGAAGTATATCAAAATATTTACTTTTTTACCGAAAGAAACAATAGCTGAATTGATCACGGCACACACCGGTAATGAGCACCTGCGCCTGCTGCAAAAGAAACTGGCAGAGGAAGTGACATGTTTTGTACACAGCCGTGCAGATTATGAATTTGCTGTAAAGTCAGCCGGGATCTTATTCAATAATGATACGGCGGAAATTTTGGGACAACTAAATGAGGACCAGTTATTACAGGTACTCGAAGGTGTTCCGGCAGTAGATTTCCCTAAAACTACTTTCGATAATGGCATAGACCTGGTGAGTTTTTTGGCTGATACTAGGATCTTCCCCAGCAAAAGTGAAGCACGCAAAATGATACAGGGTGGCGGTGTAAGTATTAACAAGATAAAGGTAGATGCAGTTGACCATGCCCTGAAGGAGGACGCGCTGCTGAATGGAAAATATTTACTGGTGCAAAAAGGAAAGAAGAACTATAATTTGGTGAAGGTGCTTTAAGCTGGTCTCATTATTGCATGAGTTGCCTTTATGCAAATGGCTTCTTTTCCTGTTTTTTAATTCTTAAAATACTGTGTAACATTCAATAATGCCTAATTTGAATTTTGTTCCGTTTCCTGAATTAATAACCGAGCGGTTGCTTTTAAGGCAACTGACGCCGGGTGATGCACAGGAAATTTATACACTCAGGTCCGATGAGGGTATCAATAAATTTATTGATCGGTTGAAGGCCGTCAGCATCGCTGATGCCTTTGATTTCATAGCTAAAATAAATGATAAGATAATCAACAATGAAGGGGTATTTTGGGCCATCGCTTTAAAAAACAATCCTGTCCTGATCGGAACGATCTGTTACTGGAATTTCCTGAAGGAAGATAATTCTGCAGAGATTGGTTATGAAATGCTGACCGCATTTCATGGCAGAGGAATTATGCAGGAAGCTATTGAAAAAATTATTCATTTCGGATTTGATAACATGCAGCTTGAAAGGATAACCGCATTTTCGCATCGTGACAATGACAGTTCGATCAGGTTGTTGGAGAATAACAATTTTACCAGGAATGAAAAACCCGAACAGAAAACGATCCATGATGATGTTGATCTGGTCGTGAGCTATACATTATCCAGGCCCGATTACATTTATTAGCGGCAGAGTGTAATGTTAAGGTTTTTTTAATTTGGTCGGGTTTACATAGTAAATCTCCTGTCCTCCCAATTGCGGCCTTTGGTAGCCGTTGCTCTCTTTCAGATCGCCACTAAAAACTACGATCAATCCTTGTACCTTCAGCTCATCAGCAATATCATCACACACAATACAGGTTCTTAAACCATCGTACGTGCCCGGTATTGCAACGTTGATCACCCATTTACCCATTTCAGTATTGTAAGCTAACTGCCCGGTAAAATCATCGGCAACTAAAACGGTTGCCCTGTTAACGCCGCATAATTCATCTGTTGAAGCTTTGTGTTTATTGCAGCTGGCCAGGGAAATAACCAGCACGATGGCCAGGCCTGTCAAATATATTTTTATAGCGCTCATATGTAGCTTTGGAGGATAACAACAATTGTATTTAAACGGTTGCATCGAATTAAGTAGTGTCTGCCAGAAAACGCTATTATTAATAACTGGTAAGGGTTTTAAAATATTTTCTAATCCGAATCTTCACTTCACCAACTACCTGT
>JBDSLD010000108.1:0-27037 GCA_039916545.1 Ferruginibacter sp. | reverse complement strand
GAATCCACCAAAATGCGTCCGCAGTTTTCACACACAATTACTTTTTTACGCAATTTTATTTCACTTTGTTTTTGTGGTGGAATAGCATGAAAACATCCACCGCAACTGTCTCTTTCAACAGGTACTACAGCCAATCCATTGCGATAATTTTTGCGGATCCGGTCGTAACTAAGTATCAGGCGTTCATCAACATGGCTTCTTGCCTCTGCGGCAAGTTTATTATACTGTTCTTCTTCCTTTTCATTTTCACTGATAATTTTTTCCAGTTCGCTTTTTTTGCCTGCCAGGTTATTTTCTTTCACAGAAACAGCCTTTTTAGCAGCTTCCAATTGCCTTGCCTTTTCACCCACTTCTTCAGTGGCATCCTTAATATGTTTTTCGCAAAGCTTAACCTCCAGCGTCTGCATTTCGATCTCTTTATTGATCGCTTCAAACTCACGGTTGTTTTTTACATTATCGCTTTGCTTTTCGTATTTTTTAATTAAAGCTTCTGCTTCTTTGATCGCTTCTCTTTTTTGATTGATAAACTCCTGCATACCATTGATCTCTTCTTCAACGCGGGTTTGGCGGGCATGCAAACCTTCAATTTCATCTTCCAGATCTTTTACTTCAATTGGCAATTCACCTTTCAGAATTTGAATTTCATCCAGCTTGCAATCTACTTTTTGTAAATTGACAAGAGCTGTTAACTTTTCTTCAACTGAGAAATCTTTTACTGCGGCCATATATATTGTTTAGTTTTTAGTATTACCAAATTTGATCCACATTCACTCTCCTGTCTTTTTGGCGTAGTCGCAAATCCCTGATCATTAGGCCTTACTCAATTAACCTATGAAATAATTGACAGGATTGGTGTTAACTGAGGTTTTTAGGACGGCAAAGGTAGTGAATTTTTCCCTCAAAATATCAAATAACAATTCCGTGGTGTATTGCTCGCTTTCGTAATGACCGATATCGGCGATCACCAATTTGCCATTGGCATCAAAAAATTCATGGTATTTCACATCACCGGTTATATAAAAATCGGCACCTGCCGCTATGGCGGTACTTGTCAAAAAGCTACCGGCGCCTCCGCATAATGCAATTCTTTTTACCATTTTACCTGTTAGCGGCGTATGCCGGACAACTGCGAGGTTAAATGTCTTTTTCAATATTTCTAAAACATTGGTTTCACTCAGCGACATTTCCAGTTCCCCAATCATACCGCCGCCTATATCCTGGATCGGATTATCCAATGTAATAATGTCGTAAGCCACTTCTTCGTAGGGATGCGCTTTTACCAGTGCTTTATAAACTGCAGTTTCCAGCCACGCAGGAAAGACCAATTCTATTTTTGTTTCTTTTTCGATATGGCGCAGTCCCGGCGTACCTACAAATGGATCAGTTCCCTCCCCTCCCTTAAACGTGCCTTCTCCCTGGGAATTAAAACTGCATTCGCTGTAATTACCAATATGCCCGCCTCCTGCCTCAAAAATGGCTGACCTTACTGTTTCTGCCTGTAAAACCGGTACAAAGGTCCCCAGCTTTTTTAACATACTTTTCTTTGGCTGCAATATCCGCCTGTTTTTCAGGCCCAGTTTATCAGCTATTTTTCCGTTTACGCCCGGCATTACGTTATCCAGGTTGGTATGAATCGCGTAGATCGCAATGTCATTTTTTATAGCGGTGATCACTGTTCTTTCTACGTAATTTTTACCATTGATCTTTTTTAATCCGCCAAAAATTATGGGATGATGTGCAACGATTAAATTACAACCACTTTGCATTGCTTCCCGCACCACTTCCTCTGTAGCATCTAGGGTAGTAATGATGCCGGTGCAATCCCAGTCCGGGCTGCCCGTGAGTAAACCTGCATTGTCGTAGCTTTCCTGTAAACTTACCGGCGCAACTGTTTCTAAAAAACTTGTAATATCTTGTATTTTCATTTGCAAAAATTAATAGGATGAATTCAGTTAAACTATATGCGGCTTTCAAAACAAAGATGCAAAAAATAGCCGATGTAAAGTATGCCTCTGCCGTTTTACAATGGGACCAGGAAACCTATCTTCCACCAAAGGGCAATGATTTTCGTGGGCGGCAAATAGCCACGCTGAGTGAAATCGCCCACCAGCAATTTACAGAAGAGAAAACCGGTAACCTGCTACAGGAACTAAGTGCAAAAGACGACCTGGGCCCTACAGAAAAAAGAAACGTGCAACTCAGCCTCGAAGATTACGATCGCAGTAAAAAACTGAGCAGCGGTTTTGTAAGGAAATTGAGCGAAGCGGTCAACAAATCTTACCATGCCTGGGCAAAAGCCAGGACAGAAAATTCATTTGCGATTTTCCAGGAGCCATTGCATGATCTTATCCAGTTGAAAAAAGAAGAAACAGATTTGCTGGGTTACGAGCAACATCCATACAATGCTTTGATGAATGATTTTGATAAAGGCCTTACCGTGGCCACCGTAGACAGGATATTCGAAGAGCTGAAGCCACAATTAGCTACACTGCTCGATTCAATAAAGGCCAAAAATTCCGTAGACGATTCATTCCTCCATCAATATTTTAATAAAGACGATCAATGGAAATTTGGGATGGAGATTTTAAAGAGAATGGGCTTTGACCTGGAAGCCGGCAGGCAGGACATCAGCCTGCATCCGTTTACTACCAATTTCAATAGTATGGATGTAAGGGTAACTACCAGGATCGATGAGCAGGACTTCAGCAACATGACCTGGAGTTGTATCCACGAGGGAGGTCATGCCCTATACGAGCAGGGACTGCCTGCCGGAGAGTATGGATTGCCCCTGAGCGAGTATTGCAGTTTAAGCATTCATGAAAGCCAGAGCCGCTTATGGGAAAACTGCATCGGGCGCAGCCTTCCGTTTTGGAAGCACAATTTTAAATTGTTAAAAACGTTGTTTCCGGAGCAGTTGAATAAAACAACAGATGAGCAGTTCTACAAAGGAATTAATAAAGTAATTCCTTCTTTGATAAGGACAGACGCAGATGAATTGACTTATCATTTTCACGTGATGATCCGGTACGAAATAGAAAAAATGCTGATCGAAGGCAGCATAGACACAAAAGATATTCCTGCATTCTGGAACGAGCATTATCAGCGCTACCTTGGAGTTTCGGTGCCCGATGATAAAAAAGGTTGCCTGCAGGACATCCACTGGAGCCACGGGAGTTTTGGTTATTTTGCCACCTACAGTCTTGGAAGTATGTATGCGGCACAATTGTATGCAGCAATTGAAAAAGAAAATCCGTCCGTACAAAGAGAAATAGCAGCCGGTGATAACAGTAGCGTTCAAAAATGGCTCAGGGATAATATTTATCAGTATGGCCGCTATTTTTCTTCAGCAGAATTATGTAAAAAAGCAACAGGAGAATCGTTGCAATCAAAATATTTTATCAGCTATGCCACAAAAAAATACAACGCTATCTACTCGTAGTAAAAATATTGTGCCTGCGTTTTTGTACAAAGGGCGATTTATAGTTGCAGGTATTTTTGCCTTGCTGATGCTGTTCTCAGCAAGTAGTTGTAAAAAGCTGAGAGCCGCTGCCGGGGACCGTAGTGCCCTGGAAGCTTTGTTTGAAGAAAATATTTTAAACAGGAACTTTGTTGTTCATCTTGCCACTGATAGTGGCAGAGATATTACCAGTGAGTTTCACGGCTATAATTTCATATTGACCAAAACAACTTCATATTACAACGGCGCAATGACCGGAACCAAAGATGGGGTTAAGTATACCGGCACCTGGACCTGCAATGATGATTTTGGCAAGTTGTCCATCAGCCTTACAAGCCCATCTATTCCTGCAGCGTTTATTTTTATCAACCGCGACTGGAAATTTACAAAAAAGGCTTTCCCGATAATGGAACTGGCGCCCTGGGGTACTACAGATCCAAAAGTATTGCATATGGAAAGGCTCTAACCTTATTTAAAATGGGTCTTTTTGACCATAAAAACAGCTATCCCATAATCTGTAATCGCTCCAATTTTTAGACCATTTCTACGATCAGGAATTCTATCCTTTAGTTTAAATCAACATGGGTAATTTTCGCCATTATCTTTTTGTCTTTATCAGGTTTCGCACAATTTTCCGGCATATTTGGAGTTTGGATATTGTTGCATATAATCATATTGTATACGGCAATTAATAAAAGCAAAATCTCCCCCTATGACTACCAGCTTTGGAACCAAGGCCTGTTGCCTGCTATTATGTACCTTCTTCAGTCTTGTTGGAGAAGCCCAACTCAAAGCCGATTTTACATCCACGCAGGTAACTGGCTGCGCACCTTTACTGGTTGCCTTTCAAGATATTTCAACAGGTATCCCCACGAATTGGCAATGGGATCTCGGGAACGGCACGACCTCCGTTTTGCAATATCCATCTGTCAGTTATTTCAATCCCGGGCTATATACCGTTAAGTTGGTAATCAAAAATTCAACCGGCACAGATTCTATCGTAAAAACACAATTTATCAATGTTTCGCCCAAGCCTACCGTTCAGTTCACAGCAAGTACCACAGTGGGTTGCTACCCACTGCCTGTAAAGTTTACTGACCAAAGCACAACCGCGAGCGATACGCTCAGTACCTGGCAATGGGATTTCGGCGATGGCCTTTCCTCGAACGAACCAAGCCCGCTGCATACTTACAGCACTTCCGGAAATTACAATGTTACTTTAAGAGTTACCAATAACAAGGGGTGCATGAATACCCTGTCAAAAAGTGAGTATATCCGCATATATCCCGGAGCAACCGCCGGCTTCAGCAATAATGTACCAAAAACTTGTAGTGCCCCGGTTACAATAAATTTTCAGAACTCGTCTGCCGGTAGCGCTTTAATCTATGAATGGTTATTCGGCGACGGCACGGGTTCAGCCTTACAAAACCCTTCGCATGTTTACGATATCCCCGGTTCCTACACGGTTAGACTGATCGTGACAAATGCCTCAGGTTGCAAGGACACGCTTACCAAAGCAAATGCATTTACCGTCGGCAATGTAAAACCGGCATTTACTATCAGTGATACGGTTTGTGCAAAGGCGCATTTATTTATCAACAACACATCAACTCCTGCTCCTGCATCGGTATCCTGGACCTTTGGAGATGGGACTACGTCTACCCAGCTCAGCCCCGTAAAGCGCTATACTACTCCCGGAACCTATCAAATAAAACTGGTCGCGAATTTTGGTAGTTGTTTGGATTCCATTGTAAAAACTGTAACAGTCAATCCATCGCCAACGGCTGCCTTTGCTGCAGACGATACGGCCAATTGTGGTTTTCCGTTTACCGTGAATTTTACCGACCAGTCGCTGAATGCAATATCGTACCAATGGAATTTTGGCGATAATACTACTTCAACCTTAGCCAGTCCTGCACATACTTACACGGGTTATGGAAATTTTAAAGTACAGTTGGTCATTACCAGCGCAAATGGTTGCACGGATACGCTAACGAAAGCAAATTTTGTAAGAATCGTACAGCCTGCCGTAGTTTTCAAAAATTTACCCGACAGCGGCTGTGTTCCCTTTACAAAGAATTTTTCAAGTGTTACGACGGCCCTGGATCCCGTAACAGGTTACCTATGGGATTTTGGCGATGGTACCACTTCTTCAGAAGCAACACCTGCGCATACTTACACTATTCCGGGTACATACGCTGTAACGCTTATCATTACTACAGTCGGTGGCTGTAGTGACACAGCCGTTATGACAAAGGGCATAATAACAAACCGTCCGCCGAAGGCAATCTTTAGCGCTACCCCAAAAGACGCCTGCGCTAAAACGGCCGTTAAATTTACAGATGAGAGTACGGGTAACCCCACCAGGTGGTTATGGAATTTTGGTGACGGAACAACTTCTGCTACGCAAAATCCATCACATATCTATAATGACACGGGCTATTTCAACATACAATTGATTGTGTGGAACAGCGGTTGCCCGGACACGGTCAACTACGAAAAGTTCATCCACATTAAGCCTGCTGTTGCGCGTTTTACAGAATCATTTAATTGTACAAGCCCTTTAGACAGGCTGTTTACCAATAAATCGATAGGGGCAGATGAATGGCACTGGGATTTTGGTGATGGCACTACGTCTACAGAACTTAGTCCACGGCATTCTTATGCGCTTCCCGGATCTTATACCATTTCCCTGGAAGCGAGCAACAATAGCACAGGCTGTGATTTTACGGCAACAAAAATAATAAAGTTAGTGAATGTGAAAGCTTCATTTTTCGCGTCAGATTCGGTTATTTGTAAGGGAAGCAGCATTACTTTTAACAGCAACCTGAATTTATCGGATGTTAAATCTTTCAGTTGGGATTTTGGAGATGGAAAAACAAGTACTTCTACCACATCTAACAGTGTATCCCATTTATATACCGTGCCGGGAAATTACAACGTTCAATTGATAACCACAGATATACTGGGTTGCAAAGACACTTTGGTAAAACCGGCTTACATAAGGATCGATGGGCCAACAGCGAAGTTTACGTCTTCCGTTCCCGGAAGTTGTTTGAATAACCTCATCACTTTTAATGATGCATCTTTTAACGATAGCATTCATCCCATACAAACCTGGTCCTGGAACTACGGTGACAGTATCAAAGAAGTATTATCGGCACCACCATTTCAACATAATTATTTAACGCCCGGCGCTTATATTGTTACGTTAAAAATAACAGACAGCAAAGGTTGTACTGATAGCGTGCGGATAAACTCAGCGCTGATCATCTCAAAGCCAGTGGCCAAATTTATCCCGCTGGATACGGTTACCTGTCCGTCCAAACAGGCAAGGTTCACGAATCAATCAACGGGACCGGGCCTTAGCTATCTTTGGGATTTTGGCGATGGAATAACTTCGACCATAAAGGAGCCTGTGCACAATTATTCAACAGACGGTACTTACTCAGTAAAACTTTCTATCAGGGATCAATATGGCTGTACGGATTCTATTAACAAGCCTGGTATTATTTCTATTGTTACGCCCATCTCGAATTTTTCAATGAGTGACTCTTTTAGTACCTGCCCGCCTTTACTTGTCCAGTTCGGTAACTTATCGCTTCACAGCATTTCGCAAAGCTGGGATTTTGGAGATGGCACCGGCACCGCTATCGCTAACCCTTCACATTTTTATACCTACCCCGGCGAATATGTAGCTACACTAACAGTAACGGCTAAAGGCGGATGCAAGGATATCATGAAAAAGAAAATTGTAGTGAAAGGACCAAAAGGAACCTTCACTTATGATCCCCAGCAGGGATGTGACCCGGTCAAAGTGAACTTCGTTGCGAATACGCGGGAAAGGATCTCTTTTATCTGGGACTATAATGATGGTACTACCGTCAGCACAAAGGATTCGGTCATTTCACATATCTACACCAACCCCGGTGTTTATTTACCAAAGATGACACTGGTAGATGCCGCGGGTTGCCAGGTTCCCATTACGGGAAAAGACACGATCATCGTGCATGGCATTACAGCTAACTTCAACTTTTCAGATTCGCTGCTTTGTGACAGGGGCAATGTATCATTCGTTGGTTCATCCGTAAGCAATGATGTTATTTCCGGTTACAAATGGGCGTTCGGCGACGGTGGCACATCAACTGGACAAAATCCGCAGCATAACTATTCTCTGGGCATGTATTATCCAAAGCTTATTGTGAATACTGTACATGGTTGCGTGGATTCGATAACATCGCCCAAACCGGTAAAAATAGTAGCCTCACCGCAAATCAATATGACAAGTACCGCAAGTGGCTGTACACCATTGGTAGTTACATTCAAAGGATTAGTAGCGGTACCTGACACATCAGCATTAAGTTGGAAATGGACATTTGGGAACGGGATTACTTCACCACTTCAAAACCCGGGTGTACAAAATTATAATATTGCCGGCGTATATAAACCCAATGTAATAGTGACCAACAGCAGTGGCTGTAAGGACACGGCAAGCAAAACGATCGAGGCCTTTATAATCCCAACAGTAGGCGCCGGACTGGATACAACGATCTGTAACCGGGTTGGGATCAATCTAAAGGCAACAGGTGCGGTCAGTTACAGTTGGAGCCCCTCTGCAGGTTTGAATTGCACAAATTGCGCAACCCCGGTAGCAACGCCTGATTCAATGAGACAATATGTAGTTAAGGGTACCAGCGAGCATGGTTGCACCGCCAGTGATTCTGTTGTGGTAAAGGTGCAATATGCCTTAAAAATTAAGTACAGTAAACCGGATACTTTGTGTAAAGGGCAAAATGTTAAACTGTTTGCCAGCGGGTCAGACAGGTACCAGTGGTCACCTTCTACAGGTCTTAACAGCAGTACGATCGCATTGCCAGTCGCTAACCCTGATACCACTACAAATTACCGCGTTATAGGTACTGATAATTTTGGCTGCTTTAGAGATACCGGTTATGTAGGTATAAAAGTCTACCCGATCCCAACGGTAAATGCAGGGGCTGATAAAACCATCAATATCGGGCAATCACTCGACCTTGTACCGGTTATTTCTTCAGATGTTACAACGGTGACATGGTCGCCTACGGGGAATATATTCCGTAATACTTATCCGGCCATATCGATCAAGCCAAACCAGACAACCGAATATACTGTAGAAGCCAGGAACAGGGGAGGTTGTATGGCAAGAGACAATGTGACCGTGGTAGTAATATGCAATGGCGCGAACGTATTTATCCCAAATACTTTTTCACCCAATGGCGATGGTGCCAACGATATTTTTTATCCACGGGGAACCGGTTTGTTTAAAATCAAAATGCTGCGCATATTTAATCGCTGGGGCGAAGTGGTTTTTGAGAAAACAAGTTTCAATGCCAATGACCCTTCATCCGGATGGGATGGCACCTTAAAGGGAGCGAAATTGGGCGCCGATGTATTTGTATATATGATCGATATAATTTGTGAAAATAATAGTGTACTCACCTACAAAGGAAATGTAGCGTTGATACAATAACAGAGCTTTGGTTTTTATTAATTGAACAAAGCCGGCTGGGGAGCCGGCTTTTGTTTTTTATGACTTGATGATATCGACCGCTGAATTCTTTTAATTTAAGATTGTAAGACGCAAGCCAAAGATTTTAAAGCATAACATGCCGGGTTTATTATAATTTATAAAAAGTTATCATTTCAGGTGTGGCCATATTGATATATATAATATAGCAACTATACGTCAAATAGTAATAAAAATTTATTAATTATCCTGTTGATAATTGTTGAAAAAAAACGCATTTTACTACGTAAAATCGCCTGGGGATACAACAATATACCCTGTGGAATTTTTCTCGTTTTTGGAATGTTCTACACCACCTGTAGGAGACTTTCTACTATAAAAAATTTAGCAAAAGAATCAACTTTTTGTAAAATAAAAATAAGCAGTAAACGTTTTAGAAAAGAGCAATCCGACATTGAAGCTTACTAAATCCGTACCCATGAAAATATATGTACACATTGTATTGTGCTGCATTATAATGCTCCTGTCTTTCCAGGGAAATGCACAAGACATTCATTTCTCACAATTTTTTGAAGCTCCCCTTTTACGTAATCCATCATTGGCCGGTCTTTTTTCCGGTGACCTTCGCCTGCAATCTGTTTATCGTACGCAATGGCAAAGTGTTACTGTTCCTTATCAAACTACTTCCTTTAATGGTGAAGTTAAACTGGCCATCGGTAAGAGCGAAGATTTCTTAACAATAGGCGGAGAGATCCTGTTTGATAAAGCAGGAACGATTGCCATGAAAACCACTCATATTTTACCGGTCATCAACTATCATAAATCATTGAGCGCAGAAAGGAACATGTACCTGTCACTTGGCTTTATGGGCGGATTGGTACAGCGCAAATTTGACATCAGTAAAATGACTACTAACAGCCAGTATGATGGTACCGGGTACAATAGCGGCCTTGCAACCGGGGAGACAATGACAAATAATTCTTATTCTTATTTTGATGGTACAGCGGGGATGAGCTTTAATACACAAATGGGTGATGATCCGGAAAATAATCTTTTTGCAGGTATCGCTTATCATCATTTTAATAAAGGAGCAAAAAATTCATTTAATAAAAATGCCAATATAGAATTAGCTCCTAAGTGGGTTTATTCCGCCGGAGCGAAAATGGCTACTACAGATAACTCTTATATAACTATCCATGCGGATTTTACCAAGCAGGCTACCTACACAGAACTGGTTGCCGGAGCGATGCTCACCTACAGGCTTGATGAAAGTGAGAATCCAAGATATTACATACATGGTGGCGCTTTTGTACGCTGGAAGGATGCAATTATCCCGGTAGCGAAACTGGAAGTAAGGCCATTCGCCATATCAGTAAGTTATGATGCCAATATATCTAAATTAAGTGCAGCCAGTGGTGGCAGGGGGGGCTTTGAGATGGGGCTGTCTTATCAAAAATATTTAAGCAGAGACAACACGAGCAGGAATGCTGTGAGGTGCCCACGCTTTTAAACTAAGTTCTACACGCATCCAAACCCGTGTGCTTTGATAAAGATCTTTTGTTTTTATGGATTGTTTGGATAACAGAAGCTCCCTTAACCGGGGGCTTTTTGTTTTTTTATCCGATTGTAGAGGAAAAATGGCAACTTGATGCTATTGATCTGGTGATACGAGGCGCTGTTGATACTGGATGAAGTATACCAGCGATGATTCTTGCGAATTATGCCATGTATGTTGAAGATATTAATGGCCCGCAAAATAAATGACGGCCATTTCGTATCCTCTTAATCCAAGTCCGCTGATTACACCTACGCTTTTGCCGGATACATGAGAGACTTTCCGGAATTCTTCCCTGCCAAAAACATTTGAGATGTGTACCTCTATGACCGGTGTATTTATTGCCGCAATGGCATCTCCAAGGGCAACCGATGTATGCGTGTAGCCACCAGGATTAATGATGATCCCATCATACGAAAAGCCAACCCGTTGCAGTTCATTGATCAGTTCACCTTCCACATTACTTTGATAATAGATGAATTCGATGGCCGGGAATTTGGGTTTTAGTTCTTCAAAAAAATCTTCGAATGATTGATTACCATAAATACCTGGTTCCCTTTTACCAAGGAGATTTAGATTCGGGCCATTGATGATCGCTATTTTCATGTTACGAATGTAATAGAAATTTTAAAGTAAGATAACACGAACTGTAACTGTATTTCTTAATTACTCTTCCCGATCAACGAAATAAATTCATCAAATAAATACCTGCTGTCATGCGGGCCGGGAGTGGCTTCCGGGTGATATTGAACTGAAAAGGCCGGTTTGTTCTTCACACGTATGCCTTCTATCGACTCATCATTAAGGTTGAGGTGAGTGATCTCAACATCCGCCGACGCCCTTACTGCAGCAGGATCTACCCCAAAACCATGGTTTTGTGTGGTAATCTCGCATTTGCCGCTGATGATGTTTTTTACCGGGTGATTAAGGCCGCGGTGGCCATGATGCATTTTAAAGGTAGGGATATCATTTGCCAGGGCCAGTAACTGGTGCCCCAGGCAGATACCAAATAAAGGGATATCTGCGGCTAATATCTGCTTCAGCGTATTAACGGCGTAGTCCATCGGAGCAGGGTCGCCCGGTCCGTTGCTGATAAAATAGCCGTTCGGACTAAAAGCCTGTAATTCTTCAAAACTCGTTTTGGCATTGTGGACTTTTACATACGCGCCTCTTTCGGTAAGACAGGTCAAAATATTTTTCTTGATCCCGCAATCCAATACAGCCACCCGTATTTTACTATCCGGATCGCCCAGGTAATAAGACTCGCTGGTGGAAACAACTGATGCAAGTTCCAAACCATCCATGGATGGCACGTTAGCTAATTCAGCTTTTAATTTTTCCACATCGTATATATCGGATGAGATAATGCAATTCATCGCGCCCTGGGTGCGTACATGTGCCACCAGTGCCCGTGTATCTACATGATCGATGGCGATCACCTGCTGTTGTTCAAAATAAGACTGCAGCGAATCGTCTGCCATAAAACGCGAAAATTGTTCTTCCAGATTTCTCCCGATCACCCCCTTTACTTTTACACCATCACTTTCAACGTCTGATTTCTTTACCCCATAATTACCAACATGTACATTGTTCATAATTAATACCTGGCCGTAATAACTGGGATCGGTAAATACTTCCTGGTAGCCGGTCATGCCGGTATTAAAACATATTTCACCCGTGGTGGTCCCAATTTTACCAAATGCTTTACCGTAAAACAAGGAGCCATCGGCTAATAATAAAATAGCTGTTTTTTTCAGATCGTGGGTAGACATTTTTTAAATAAGTTTTGCAAAGAAAAGAATTCAATTGCGACATGAACAAATAAAATTTCTCACATTTTGTTGCTGTGAATCAGCATATTTCTATTCTGCTGAAAATCTGTAACAATAAGACACACCAAAATTATCATCCGAAAAGATTTTATCCTGGCTCAGTACGGCGCCCGTTGCCGCATCCAGTTCAACCAACCCTACCGTATTGCCATAATCCACATACCCCATCCTGGTAAGCACGCCCTTTTCGGTTGGCGCATATTGGTATATTTTGTCATTTTTAAAGTAAAAATTACAAATAATATACACTTTGTTATCATCAAGAAAATAATTAAAAACCTGTGGAAATCCTCCTTCAACAGAATAAGCGTATTTTTTGCTCCATTTAAGCAACCCTGTATTGTAGCTTAAACTGGCGAACTCCATTTGAGAATTAGGATCAGCCCGTTGCGCCTCGTTAAAACCCCAGCCATAGAAACTCTGTTTATACAATTTACAATCCCCGTTTATCAGGCAAGGCGCATTAATGTATTGGAGCAGTATATTGGTGCCCACTTCTTTACCCACGGTTTCACATACCAGCGGACTGTTTTCGACCGTATTAAAAGCAAAGCCCAGGGTATCCTGCAAGGTAACCGGCAGGGAAGTTATTTTTTCAGCGCCGTAGGATTCACAAAATCCCTCGAACTGGCCCGTAGCCAAAGAATATCTTTGAACATCAAAATTTGTAAACGCAAACATTTTAGTATTGCTGAATGAAAGTTCGCAATGGTTTTGATTTTCTATTACATCGGAGTTAAAACCTATTTGCCAGACTTGACTTCCGTCTGCCGTATTAATTGAATTGATTTTTTTATTGCCGCCAACATAATATAGCCGCCCGTTATTTACATAAATGAGCGATACTTTGTTATCGTGAAGTTTAGGTAAATAATTGGGTTTAGACCAAACTTGTACACCGTCGGCTGTGTAACAATAAAGCTTTCCGTCTGCGCAGCCAAAATAAAAATTTGTACCATCGTACACCACCCTGGAAATATCAAAGGCTATATAGCCGGCAATTAATGCTGATGCAGGAATAATATTTATAAAAGCCGTCCTTTCACCTGTGAACTTATCTATTTTTTCAAGGTATACCCCATTCCTGTTGGGGGAATGCATATAAGCACCGGAAGTATTTACTGTCCTGTCTGCAAATATTCTTATCAATGAGTTACCTGCAACGAACGATTCTGTAAACGGCACCTGGGGCCTGTAAAACGAAAATTCTTCCACTAATTTATCTAATGCTTCAATATTGTCATTCGATTTTTTCCAAAGCAATTTTTTATTAACATAATCATACGCGATCCGGAATGAATTAACAGGGAAAAACGCAGTGCTATTTTTTTCTGCTCCCCATAAATCAATAAATAATTTTTTCCCTTCACCTGGAGGATTATCCGTAACCGTCCCAGGTTTATTGCAGGAAAACAGTACTGATAGTATTACGATAAAGGGCACATATTTAAGTCTGATCACAGGCATCTAAAAAATTATAAGTTTTCTGGCAGAATAAGGTGTACGTTTTGTTTTATTCAGGCTAGGTTATACAAAAAAAGCTCCGATATTAAAATCGGAGCCTTATATAAATCATTTCTTTTCAATTTATGCGGTAGTTTTTTCTTCAGTACCTGCGGCATCTTCTCCTTTAACCTCAACTGCTTCTTCAACAGTAGAAGTATCTGCAGTTTTCTTTTTGCCCCCGCTACGCCTTGTCTTTTTAGCAGGTTCAGCAGCGGCTATTGTACTAACTCCTTTACCGTAAATTTCATTGAAATCTACCAGCTCGATCATTGCTACTTCGGCTGCATCTCCTGCACGCTGGCCAAGTTTTATAATACGTGTGTAACCACCGGGGCGGCTCGCCACTTTCGGGGCAACTACCGTAAACAATTCTTTTACAGCAGCTTTATCATTCAGATAACTAAACACAATACGGTGATTGTGCATAATAGATTCCTTACTTGCTGTAGCTTTTGTTTTGGTGATCAAGGGCTCTATGTAAGTACGTAAGGCCTTCGCTTTTGCCAAAGTGGTAGTGATCCTTTTAAAAGTGATCAACTGGCAACCCAGGTTCATCAGGAGCGCCCTTCTATGTGAGGCGGTCCTGCTTAAATTGTTGTTCTTATTTCCGTGACGCATGACATGTTAATTTAGATTCGCTTACACCGTGTCAGGAATTGTAAGCTACTTATTAAAAAAATCAGCCAATTAGCCAATGTGCTAATCTGCTAATGAAATACACTATTAGTAATAGTCTTTGAACCGAAGGAATTGGCTAATTAGCATATTGGCTGATTAGCTAATTAATTACTCATCATCCAACTTCAACTTACTCAGATCCATACCGAAACCTAATCCTCTTTCATTCAACACCTGCTCGATTTCACTGAGTGATTTTTGACCGAAGTTCCTGAATTTCATCAGGTCTTCCTGCTCGTATTGTACCAGTTCGCTTAATGAATTGATCTTAGCTGCTTTCAGGCAGTTAAAGGCACGTACAGAAAGATCGAGGTCTTCCAATGGCGTTTTAAGCACTTTACGCAATTGCAAAGTTTGCTCATCAACCAGGTCTTCTTTCTTATCTTCTTTTGTATCGAAAGTGATGTTCTCATCAGTAATGATCATCAAATGCTGGATAAGGATACGGCTTGCCTGCTTTACCGCTTCTTCCGGGTGAATGGTACCATCAGTGATGACTTCCATGATCAGTTTTTCAAAATCCGTACGTTGTTCCACACGGGTATTTTCAATGGTATATTTTACATTCTTGATCGGCGTATAAATAGCATCAACCGCGATGTAACCGAAGTGAGAATTTCTTTCTTTGTTATCTTCTGCCGGTACATAACCACGGCCCTTACCAATCGTAATTTCAATATCCAGTTTCGCGCTGCTGTCCATTACACAAAGGATCAGTTCAGGATTCATCACTTCAAAATTAGGAGATGCTTCACCGATCATTGCAGCAGTAAATTCAGTCTTGTTTTTAATAGAAAGTGTTATCTTTTCTGTGCTTACCTCGTGTTCTACTTTCTTTTTAAAACGAACCTGCTTCAGGTTCAGGATAATTTCTGTAACATCTTCCGTGATACCCTTGATGGTAGCAAACTCATGATCTGCTCCAACAATGTTGATACCAATAATTGCGTAACCTTCCAATGAGTTAAGCAATACGCGACGTAGTGCGTTACCAATCGTTACACCATAACCAGGTTCAAGCGGGCGAAATTCAAATTGCGCTTCAAAATCATTTGCTTTCTGAAGAACAATTTTATCGGGCTTAACGAAATTTAAAATGGCCATTTGTATCTTTTGTTTAAATGTTTAAAATTTTTGCGACGGCTGCTGATCCCTGGCCGCCATTGTTGTCCATCATTTCCGGAACCCCGGAATTCACCTTCTTTATTGCTGCGGTCAACTATAAAAAGTAAACCGAAAAACGGCAAATATTATTTGCTGTACAATTCCACGATCAATTGTTCCTTGATGTTTTCAGGAACACTTTCTCTTTCAGGATAAGCAATAAAAGTACCTTTCAATTCAGCTTCATTAAAATCGATCCAGTTAAACTTTGTGTTTTTACCACGTACGTTACCGGTGATAGATGTATTAACGGCACTCTTATTTTTCAACCCCACAGTTTCACCTGGTTTCATTGAATAAGAAGGAACGTTTACTACTTCTCCGTTAACGGTAATATGCTTGTGACTAACCAACTGGCGGGCAGCCTGGCGGCTTGGAGCGATACCCATGCGGAAAACAGTATTGTCTAAACGGGCTTCTAATAATTTGATCAGGTTTTCACCTGTTACGCCTTTACGTCTTGCTGCTTCATCAAATGTTCTGCGGAATTGTTTTTCCAGCAAACCATAAGTGTATTTTGCTTTTTGCTTTTCACGTAACTGTAAAGCGTATTCGCCTAAAGTTTTACGTTTACGGTTTGCACCGTGCATTCCGGGAGGGTTACTGTTTTTAGTTAACCACTTACCATTACCGGTGATAGGTTCTCCGAAAATCCTGGAGATCTTTGTTTTTGGGCCTGTATAACGCGCCATAATTGTTGATTGATTTTTTAGTTTCAGTACAACATCGTAAAAATCTAAAATTTGATGATGTACCCAATTGTTATAAAATATATCCGGTATAAAACTCCAAAAGTCCCCGCACAGCGGAGATCATGGAACTATACCCTTCTTTTCTTTGGAGGACGGCAACCATTGTGTGGCAATGGGGTAACATCTTTGATCATATTGATCTCGATACCTGATTGTGACAATGCCCTGATAGCACCTTCACGACCTGAACCAGGACCTTTTACAAAGACATCCACCCTTTTTAAACCTGCATCCAGTGCAACTTTTGCAGCATCTGAAGCGGCCATTTGTGCGGCATAGGGCGTATTCTTTTTACTACCCTTAAAACCCATTTTACCAGCGCTTGACCAGGAAATAACCTGTCCCTGCTTATTGGTTAAACTGATAATAATATTGTTGAAACTCGCTGTTACGTGCGCGTCTCCGTAGCTATCTACCTTTACAATCCTTTTTTTGGAGGATGTTTTACCACCCTGCGTTTTACTAGCCTGTGCTTTTGCCATAATTAATTTAAATAGGTAATCTTTTGAAATAGATCCGCTTGTATTTTACAAACAGATTGAACAAACCCTCCTGCTGACTTATTAGCGATCCGGTATTTGCCCAGGTTATATAAGTCTATAAACCAGGAAATACCAGGTGAGTAACCTGGTATCCTTTTAATTATTTTTTAGCAACCTTCTTCTTACCGGCAACTGTCTTACGCTTGCCTTTACGGGTACGGCTGTTGGTACGGGTACGCTGTCCACGCAATGGTAATCCTTTACGATGACGTAAACCACGGTAACAGGCGATATCAAGCAAACGCTTGATGTTCATCTGCACTTCACTACGTAAAGCACCTTCAGTCTTGAACTCATTGTTGATCACATTACGGATGGCAGTTTGCTCATCATCATTCCACTCATTTACTTTTTTATCGTAGCTGATACCAGCTTTGTCTAAAATATACTGAGCAGTTGAGCGACCTATACCAAATATGTAGGTAAGACCTATTTCGCCTCTTTTATTTTTGGGTAAATCTATACCGGCAATACGAGCCATAATTCTATTGATTTATAAATATGTTGATTAGATTAAATCCTTTACCATTGTTAAACAATAAGCTTATCCCTGCCTTTGCTTAAAGCGAGGATTCTTTTTGTTGATCACAAACAAGACGCCTTTTCTCCGAACGATCTTGCAATCAACACTTCTTTTCTTAATTGAAGCTTTAACCTTCATGTTGTTTCTTTTTATTTATTAGAAATCGCTTTGCTTTTACACGCCGCCGGTTATTTATTTATACCTGAAAATAATCCTACCCCTTGTAAGATCATAAGGGCTCATTTCCACCCCTACTTTGTCTCCTGGTAAAATTCTAATGTAGTGCATCCTCATTTTTCCGGAAATCGTAGCCAATATTTCATGGCCGTTTTCAAGTTTAACTTTGAACATAGCATTGCTCAGTGCTTCTAAAATCGTTCCGTCTTGTTTAATGAGTGCCTGCTTAGCCATATTTTTGGAGCGCAAAGATAAGAGGTTTAATTTAATTATTAGTAAAAAAATCAGATATTTACCTTTTAAAACCCCTATTTCTACATGAAAAAAGTAATTTTATCCGTTTTAACCGCCTCGCTATTTGTAATTTCCTGCCAAAAAGACGATGATCCGAGCCCAATTCCACCCCCCGATCCGGTTAAATATATGACATTAAGTGCAGGAAGCACCTGGAATTATGAATTGGTCAATAATGGAACTCCCGCAAGCACCACTACTTTCACCTTAACATCTACCAGCAGGGATTCCACCATTAACGGAAAATCGTACCATGTATTAACCAATAGCAGCGGCTCTGCAAACGAGTACTATTTTATTGCCGGCAATGACTACTATAATTTCAGGAAACTGCCGTCAGCACTGGGTGGAGCTAATGTAGAATACCTCTATTTAAAAGATAACACAGCGGCCGGCACCAACTGGAGTCAGACCTTCCCGGTCACTTATTCTGGCATTACCCTCGATGCGGTACTTACCAATACAATTACTGAAAAAGGACTTACTAAAATTGTAAAAGGTATTACTTATTCAGATGTTATTCGGGTAACCACCACTGTGGCAATAGCCGGCGTTCCGGCAAGTGCATTAACTACTGATATTCAATCCTTTTATGCAGGAAAGTTTGGTATGATCGAATCGATCAACAAGATCAGTCTTGATTATGCCGGTGTAAAAGATAACACCGATCAGCATACTAGTTTGGTTACAGCTGATATTAAATAGATGTACGTATTGAATGAAGACGTTGAGACATTACAAATATGGAATATCTCAACGTCTTTTTATTATGTAACGAGGATTAGGCAGATAAAGCGCATTACCTGTTCCTCATTAGTTTTTTTTATATTTTATATCTTCCGCCTCTGCGTTCCGGTTACTGGTTAAAAAGAGGTAGACCTCGCGATCATTAAAGCAACATTAGTTGTCAGTGGTATTGGGTTTGCAGCCTATCCTCCTAATCATCTATTAAAACGTCCTGGAATTTATTTAAACGATTCGTCATTCAAAGGTACTTTGGTCATATCGTAAAAATGGTTTTGCAGCTGGTGTACGCTCAGTGGTTGTAAAATATGCCTTCGCTCATCGCGGTACCATATCTCCATTTTAGAAAAATCACCGGGCGAAGCCAGCAAAATCCTAAAGGCGCCCTTTAAATATTTTACCGTACCGTTCTCATTATCTTCTTTACTGAATTTTAGCTTGAATAATTGTTCTTCATCCAGCGGAATAGCGCTCAATTGATCGATCTCGAACCAGAACTCCTGGGTGCCGGTATCTACGCAAACCTGTTTTTCATCACCATTCAGATTAGTTACCTCACCCTGCAACAAATCGCCGTCATTATCGGCCATTAAATAATCTCCTACTTTAATGTCTTTAAATTTTATCATGACAAATCGTTTTTTATTTAAAACCAATTTAGCACTTTTTAGAAAATAAAAACATTTATCCTTTAAAAATCAATTCTTTTTTAAACAGAGACGGCAATGCTGATCTCTTTGCATTAAATCCGGAAGTGATACCATACTTGTAAAAAGCATGAGCTCATTAAAAGACTTCTATTCTGAAGCCGATCAATGAGCCCATGCTTTTACCTGTATTTTGAACTCTAGCCCCAAGCGCTGTTAAGATGCAAATGGTCAAACCTATGCTTGCAATAATTGGTGCTGTGGTGTAAACTATTTAAAGCACCACTACCTTTTTTATTTCTTTTTTACCTGCGAGGTTAAAAACAATATTATAAGTACCTTTCTCCAGGTCGCAGATATGAAGGTGTCCGCTATTGAGTCCGTAAAAGGCGGCCATCGTAGTCTTTAGCACCAACTGCCCCGTACTACTAAATACGGACACATCCATTTCCCCATTTTTATCCGCATTGAATTTTAATTGCACCTGCCCCGGCCTTGTAACCGGGTTAGGCGTTAGCGCCACGATCAGGTTATCCTTCAAAATATTATTGTTACGCAATGTTTTGATGACTGAGAAGCTTTCCTTTTTGTCTGCATCCACTGTTACGATCTCGTAATACAGGTATTTATAGATACCTCCCATGTCATTGTCCGGAAAGGTATATTTTATCGTATTGCTGGAATTGCCGGCGGCATTGACTTTACCAATTTCAGTAAAATTAGTTCCATCTGTACTTTTCCTGATAGAGAAGTAACGGGTGTTTGCTTCTGAAAAAGTTTGCCATTGCAACAACGCAATATTTTTTTCATTGCTAACAGTGAAGGATCCAAATTTCACCGGCAGGGTACCGCTTGCTATAATGGTACCCTTCATGTTAAAGGCAAAGTGCGGGGTACAGCCATAATTATAAGTGCCGGCTACTGTAATGGTATAACTGAAAGTAGTTGCGCCTGAAGTAATCGCGGCATCCCATTCCGCTGCCCCGGCTGGTAATGTTGTCCCTGGTAATTCTGCGCCACAGGTAGTAGTGTGTGTACCGGCTGACCAGTTGAATTGAATAACGTCGCCTATGACTGCATTGACCGTAGCAGGGCTAAATTGAAAGTTGGAAACGGCTACGGGCCAGGTGGTAGCACTGGAATTATAATGGAATAAGATCGCCAATGCGGCGGTGTAAAGAAGTTTCATAATTAGAATTGTTTATTTGATCAATGAGGTGATTTCTTTTAAACGAGAAAAAATCAATCCCGGTTGCCTTTGATCATGCTATTTCAATAATAATTATGTGTGTTTAGCTGTAGGTTTATTTGCAGTTTCTGAAAATTGAATAATTGAACATTGGATATTGAATATTTATTTAAAATGCTAAATATCTAATGGTCAATACTCCTCCGAAAATACTCCAGGTCCTTATTCCGCCCAACTCATTACATATCGGTCGTTCTCTATCTCCAGCGCTTCTTTTGTTATTTGTAAGGGATGGAAAGTATCTACCATAACAGCCAGTTCATTTGTTTCTCTGGCGCCAATGCTTTTTTGCACCGCCCCGGGATGCGGCCCATGCGGTATGCCAGCAGGGTGGAGGTTGATCATCCCGCGCGTTACATGTTTGCGGCTCATGAAATCACCATCCACATAATACAATAATTCATCACTGTCAATGTTGCTGTGATTATAAGGTGCAGGAATTGCCAGCGGGTGATAATCGAATAATCTTGGCACGAAGGAACACACCACGAAATTGTTGGCCTCAAACGTTTGGTGAACAGGCGGCGGTTGGTGCACCCTTCCTGTGATGGGTTCAAAATCATGAATAGAAAAAGCGTACGGATAACAGTAGCCATCCCAGCCAACCACATCGAAAGGATGGTGCCCGTAATGAATGCCGTACAATATTCCCTTCTTCTTTATTTTGATCAAAAAATCACCGGCGGCATCATGCGTTTCCAGGTTATTGGGAGTACGGATATCTCTTTCGCAATAAGGAGAATGCTCGAGCAGCTGACCATATTTACCCAGGTATTTTTTGGGATAACGGATAGGGCTAAATGACTCTACAATAAACAGGCGGTTATCCGGAGTTGCAAAATTAACCTGGTAGATCGTGCCTCTTGGAATGACCAAGTAATCACCGTATGCAAAATCAAGGTTACCGTACATGGTTTTTAGTACGCCGCTACCTTCGTGTATAAAAATCAGTTCATCCGCATCTGCATTCTTATAATAATAACTTCCCATACTTTCGCGCGGTGCGGCCAGCACAATATGCAGGTCATTATTGACCAATACCGGTTTGCGGCTATGCAAAAAATCTTTTTCCGGTTTAATATTGAAGCCTTCAAAGCTGCGGTGCTGTAACATCTTTTCTTCGGCGATTATTGGCTGTACATTTACCGGTTTATCGGTCCTGGTGATCTGTGTGGGCGGGTAATGGTGATACAACAAAGAATAATCATTGCTAAATCCTTCCGTCGAAAATAATTGCTCGGAATAAAGGGAGCCGTCTGGTTTGCGAAATTGTGTATGACGTTTGTGCGGAATATATCCAAGGGTATGATAGTGAGGCATTGCGTTTAATTTGAAGGTGTGATAATCGTGTTAATTGGCTAATGTGCCAATTTGCTAATGTGCTAATTTGTTAATGGCTGGTTCAATCGTAAAATTGTGGCAAAAAGTCAGTGATAAATTTATTGATAAATGCGCAAATGGCGATAAAAAATATCTGCCCGGTGAAGAATAATTAAACCAGGCCAAATAGCAAATTAACAATTAAATTTGCCGCTTAATATAAATTTGGCACGCTTGCTAAATATGGCTCAACCAGCGAATTGTATATTTTAAAAAGCACCATCAGACACAATTAACATGAAGGATTTTTTACGCAGACATACACCCGGCTGGGCTAAGGTTATCTCTAAAAAAGCGTTGTTCCAGGCTTACCGTTTGTCTGAAGCTTTTTACCGGTTGCCGGTTGATAAATATGATTTTCAAACAACGCAGCTGATCCGTAAATACTTGAAGAAAGATTCCAATTGTATTGATATCGGCGCCAATATGGGACATATCCTTATGGAGATCGTAGCTGCCGCCCCTAAAGGCAGGCACTTTGCTTTTGAACCGATACCAGGCCTGTATGCTTCGCTTAAAAAAAGGTTTTCAAAAAATACGAGTGTATTGAATTATGCCCTGTCTTCGAAAAAAGGCACTACCTCTTTTAACTATTATCCCGGAAGGCCAGCTATCAGTGGCTTTCGTAAACGGGACTTTGATGTTGGTGGCCAGCCTACCCTGCTCACCGTCCAGGTAGAAAAGCTGGATGACCTTATCCCGGAAAATTTAGCAATCGACCTCGTGAAAATCGACGTGGAAGGAGCCGAATACGAGGTGCTGCTTGGCGCAAAAAGAGTCTTACAAGCAAACAGGCCGATCGTCTTATTCGAATTTGGATTGGGGTCGGCGGATACATACGGCACTACCCCGGAAGCTATCTTCGATCTGTTTGAAGCATGTGGATTGGCCCTGTCTACCATTGAATATTTCAATGCAAAAAAACAGCCCTTCTCCAAAGAAGAATTCAATGGCCAGTTCTACAAAAATTACAATGTCTTTTTTATTGCCTATGACCCGGCGAAGTTTTAACCAAATAAAATCTGCATAAACTCATTGCCACTAATGCACGAATATGCATAATTTTTTATCCTCATTAATTTGACACGCATAGGATTAATATCAGACACGCATCATTTTCTTGATGAAGCCGTTTTTGAACACTTTAAAAACTGCGATGAAGTATGGCATGGCGGTGATTTTGGCACCATTTCAATAGCGGAGACAATCATAGCCGGGTTTGCGCATTTGCCCGGGTTTAAATTCAGGGGAGTCTACGGAAATATCGACGGCCAGGACATCAGGAATATTTATCCCGAACAACTTATTTTCATGTGCGAGGAGGTAAAGGTGATGATGCGGCACATCGGTGGTTACCCGCCAAAATACAATCCCGAAACAAAAAAAGAAATATTGATCCACCGGCCACAATTATTCATTAGCGGCCATTCCCACATTTTAAAGATCATTTACGATGAAAAATTGAATTGCCTGCACATGAACCCAGGCGCAGCAGGCAAACAAGGCTGGCATAAAACAAGAACACTCATCCGCTTTGTGATTGATGGAAAAGAAATGAAGAATTGTGAAGTGATTGAGTTGGGGTAGAGATGCCGATGCTGGATGCTTGATACTGGATACCGGATGCTGGATACTGGATACCGGATGCTGGATACTGGATGCTGGATGCTGGATGCTGGATACTGGATGCTGGATGCTGGATGCTGGATACTGGATGCTTGTACGTCCCTGATATAGGTTGACCACAAAAGTCAACTTTTATGAAGTCAAATGTAAGCCAGATCCGCAAGTACCGTAAGTATTGCGAAGATTTTAAGAAGTGTATTGTTTCGAGTTTTGATTCGGGGGAGTTTAGTGTTTTACAGTTGGAGAAACTCTACGGAATAAATAACCATACCATTTATTGCTGGATATATAAATTCTCTGCTTTTAATGAAAAAGGCTGTAGAATTGTGGAAATGAAAGATAGTAATCAGGTTAAGTTAAAAGAACTCGCAGCTAAAGTAAAGGAACTCGAACAGATTGTAGGGCAAAAGCAAATAGCTATTGATTACCTGGAGAAAATGATAGAGCTGGCCAACACAGATTTAAATATTAATTTAAAAAAAAATTACAGTTCTCAACCCTCAGCTGGTTCAAAAGCAATAAAGGGAAATTAGCGTTCTCCCTGAACCAACTTTATAGCTACGTGGGTACAACCAGGCAGGCAATAGATCAGTATGGTAAACGGCAGCAATTGTTTGATAACAGAATAATTCTTTTATTAACAGAAGTAGAGGGGTTAAGGAAAGAGCACCCTGGCTGCGGATTAGAAAAAATGTATTATAGCTTAAAGCCCGGCTTTATAGGAAGGGACAGGTTTATAGAACTCTTTATGGAACTGGGCTTCAGGCTAAAGAAGCGGTTTAATTTTAAACGTACAACCTATGCGGTGGCTTCAAAATATACAAACCTTATTAAAGGGCTCGTTATTAATGCCCCCTGTGTGGTATGGCAATCCGACATTACTTATTATGATGTAAATGACCGGTTTTATTATGTTGTTTTTATTATTGATGTGTATACGAAAATAATTGTGGGCTACCGTGTATCAGACAACATGCGGGCAACAGCTAATGTAAAGGCAATGCAGATGGCTTTAAGCCGTTATAAAGCACCTTTGATTCATCATTCTGACAGGGGTGGGCAATATATTTATGGAGACTACATTGAATTATTGCAAGCCAATAAATGTAAAATAAGCATGTGTAAATCATCACAGGACAATGCCTATGCCGAAAGAATAAACAGAACCATCAAAGAAGAATACCTGGACCATTGGAAACCAACAGATTTCAATTTATTGAAACTATATACAAAAAAAGCTGTGGAGCATTACAATAACAAAAGAATACACAATAACTTAGACAGATGGAAACCGGCAGCGTTTGAACAAAATTGGAAAACAGTAAAAAAAAGCAATAGAAAAACAGTTACTATTTTTAATAACGAAATTTAATAAAAACGGTCAACGCTATTCAGGGATTTACAGCTGGATATCGTAACCAAAGACAGGTAGCCGTAATGGGCCTCGAATAAAAAGTGCTAGAAAATTTCCAGGATGGTCCGTTAAAAAATCAAAGCTGTCTGAGCCAGGCATTCCATATTAATTATTTACAGACACACCGGCGTCCGCCAGCTGGCGGATTGATTTTAGGACCATCCTGGAAATTTTCAGCCTTTTAATTCGCAGCCCTTGATTTTTTTTGTTTCTTTTTTTTATCAAGAAAAAAAAGAAAAGAAACCCATAATAAGAATGATTGCAAACTAAAATCTATCCATGTTTTGAAATTAAAACTTGTCTCTATTATCAAGATATTGGATTACAGGTCCCCCTACTCTACCCAATCCGCAATAAAAACATTTGTATCCCTCGTACCCCCATTATTCCTGTTGCTGCTAAAAACAATTTTTTTCCCGTCCGGACTAAACATAGGAAACGCATCAAAGCCTTTGTCGCGGCTGATCTTTTCCAGGCCTTTTCCATCCAGCCCGGTGAGGTACATATTAAATGGAAAACCGCGTTTGTATTCATGGTTGCTGCAAAAAATAATGTGCTTGCCATCGGGCGTAAAATTGGGCGCCCAATTGGCCTGCTCCAAAAAAGTAACCTGGTGCTGGCCGGTCCCATCCGCATTGGCAATAAATACTTCCATGTGAGTTGGCGCCACCAGGTTCTCTGCCAGTAACTCTTTGTATTCTTTTACTTCCGCATCGGTGGTCGGCCTGCTGGCCCGCCAGATTATTTTTTTACCATCCGGGCTAAACCAGGCGCCCCCATCATAACCCAATGTATTGGTGATCCGCTTCACATGCTTACCATTCATGTCCATTGTGTACAGGTCAAGATCACCATCACGCATAGACGTAAACAGTATTTTGTCCCCCTTGGGGGAGATGGTCGCTTCCGCATCATAGCCCTTTGTATTAGTAAGTTGCTGAATTATCTTTCCGCTGGTATCGGCTTTAAAAATGTCAAAGCTTTCGTAAACAGCCCATATATATTTATTGCCGTATTTGCTCCTGTCAGGTACCGGCGGACAATCCTTACTTCCCAGGTGCGTGGAGCCGTACAAAATATGCTTCCCATCAGGATAAAAAAAAGCGCAGGTCGTTCTGCCAGCACCCGTACTTACCAGCTTAGGCTCAAATTTTTCACCCGGTGAAGCAGGCACTTTCCCCATCCATATCTGGTCGCAAGCTATACCTTCTTTTGGATTGGTCTTTTGAAATACAAGGTATTTGCCATCAAAACTAAAGTAAGCCTCTGCATTATCACCGCCAAAAGTCAGTTGCTGAACATTCGCAAAATGTGTTTCGCCCGGAAAAAGTACGGTATCTCCTGTTACGGGCTTAGCCAGCATCACAGCTTTGCTTTCTCCCGATATCTTTTCGTCGTTAATTCCGCCGGTGATTTTATAGATATTGCCGGTAGTAGCAAAAAGCAACATTATTGTCAATGGAAACAGGAACCTTTTCATTTGTAAAATTTTATTGCGCGAAGTTAAGATTAGGTAATAATTAATTTGTCAGGATTTTGTCAGTACAGTTTGTTTTAAGCACTTAATTTTGCGACTTATTTATAAAGGTATGAGGAGGCCGCTATTTTACATTTTCTGCATAATTACTTTAATGGTAGGCGCATGTAATAATAGCGATGTAAAGACCGTTCCCATACCCGAACAGGAAAAACAGTTAAGAGAACTTATCTCCCAATACCCGGATTCATTTTTATTAAAAGAAAACCTGGTTCAGTATTTTCGGGACAATGGAAATTATGACAAAGCAATTTCAGAGACAGACAAAGCGTTAAAAAAAGATTCCCTGAATAGCCGTTTGCTTGATATAAAAGCTACGTTGCATTTTGAAAACGGCGATACAACAGATGCGATCAGGTCTTTTGAAAAAGCGATATCAATAGATCCCAAACCGGAATATATTATTTCGCTGGGATCGCTATATGCACAAACAAAAAACCCGGTGGCGCTGGAA
>JBDSLD010000107.1:0-14240 GCA_039916545.1 Ferruginibacter sp. | reverse complement strand
CGGAAAGGGCCGCGTACCACACTGAACGATGCCGGTACTGTGAAAAAACAACAACAAGCAATAAGGTAGTACTGAATGCCAGTTTACTTAAATATGTATTGTGAACGACCACTGCGATCAGTGTAATAATATGAGCTGCCAACAACCACTTCATAAGAGGCTGGGTAAACGCGGTAGGGTACAGGTAAAAGACGGACCATAATATAAATACGTCGAATAAAACGGCGTTGACAGCTAATTTCTCGTGCCAGAAAATGATATTAAACAGAACAGCGCCTGCTGTTACCAAAAGAATTTTTACAAATGCATTTTTCATTATTTTAGTTGTTTTGTGGTTTAAATGATGTTGCTATTTTTATTAATTGGATAATTAGTTTTAAGGGGGATACTCGTATCCTTCATAATCATCGGTTACTTGCCTGCTGAAATTTCTGAATGTTGGAATGATGCATCATGGTGGATGTAACAGATGCCACTACTACCAAAAGCGAAAGGAATATGTGCTGTCCCTTTAATTCATCCAGGGGAAAAACATACAGCAGTGATGACGAAATTGCTGAGACAAATAACATGGTTCTAAGCATCATCAGAAACAGTAAGGGCTCACTACTATTTACCAGTAATACCAGCCAGAAGACAAATAATCCCGGAATTGAAAAGGCCAGTGTACAACAAAAGCATACCAGGAAGGCCTCGGGCCAGGCAATGTGTTCAGCTGGCAAAAAAGCAAGCCATGTACCAGCCATCAGTGCATTCAATAAAGCCGTAAGAACCCAGGTGGTAAAACATACAAAGATTGATCTCAAAAATACCATAATTTAAAAGTGCTTTGTTTTTCAAAGTATAAGTGCAAAAAAAATTATTTCGTTGATCTGATCATTTGCTCTAAGGCAGCGATATGCGCCTTGAAAGCCTTTTCACCAGCCTTGGTAACCGAGTAGGTGGTATTTGTTTTTCGGCCAATAAATCCCTTTTGAACTTTGACAATTCCGGACTCTTCAAGCGTCTTCAGGTGACTTGCAAGGTTGCCGTCGGTTATATCCAGCAATTCCTTTAATTCATTGAAGCTTACTTCCGCGTTTACCATCAATGCACTCATGATGCCCAGGCGGATACGGCTGTCAAATATTTTATTTAAGTCCTTGATCGGGTTCATTTGTGTTGCTTAATTGCTCGATAGCCCATTGCAGTTTAGTTAATGGACTAATTATTCTTTTCGTACTTGTTCCACATCCAGGTACCGTAAATGATATGTAATATTCCAAAACCCATTGCCCAAAAATACAGTCCGTACCCGATATACCAAAGGTTCATAATACCCAGGGCAAGTTGGCCATATCCTAAATACCTTATTTCTCCCAATGTGTATTTACTGGCGTTCACCAAAGCGAGACCGTAAAAAATTAAGCAGCCAGGCGCTACTAATTCGTATTCATTGAATTGCATTAACCGTATTAGAAAAATTCCTCCGACAGTAAGAGGAATAACCATGTTCCACAGTAAGCGCATAGTTGCCGTTCCCCACATAGGCACTTTGTTCTTTTTGGTACGCAACCAGGTAAAGAAGAAAGCGCTGATAAAAGCACAGATGAAAGTTATAGTAGCGATCCAGAGTAAATTATTTAATAATTTAACACCGCGTGTATCAATCAACCCTTCAACAGTGCAATCACCTTTTATCCAACAATTCAATTCCTTACCGGCAAACCATGCGCCTGCCAATGCACAAAGCCCTGCAGCAATACCACTAAATCCACTTAAACTGATAAAACGGCTGCTTCGTTCCATCATACGTTTAATATGTTGCAGGTCTTCCAGTGGTTGTTGTTGGTCACTCATAAAAAAGTACTTTGAATTACAAAGTAAAGGCATTGAAAGGAATTTAGCAAGAAAATTTTAAAATAAAAAAAGATCAGTTGATTGAGTCGTTATTTATTGGCAGGTAAAGCAGCCTTGGTTTTTTCGTCGGTAATAAATCCTTCGTATAATTTATTGACGGATGAAAGTTTAAATTCTTCGTCATAAAATAGTTTGATGGATATGTCATCTTCTTTCAAATCCACTTTCTTCCTGTTAATGTCGAAAGGGCCACAAATAGCCAGGTGAGTTTCCTTTGACTCATCGTATTCAAAAGAAATTTTATAAAGATAAAACCTGCGTTCAATTCCATTTATTGATGCTACTCTTTCGCCAAGTAACCTGATGACAGGATTGGCCATATCATCATCCGATGTATAATTGTAAAGGTACCCTTCAGCAAATTGTTGTTGGGTCAAAAATACCGGCGGAAACAAGGCCTGTTTTCCAATTGTCTTCAATTCCTTATAAAAAGAGGTGCGGTATCCTTTATCGGCGGCTATCAGTTGTACATCCACGGCTGGGGCGGCCTGGTTATTTTTTAGTAACGCCAATACAGCATTTTGTTTTACATACAGGTCGGTTATTTTTACAAACTGGTTTAGCAGGGAAACGGATTGCTTGCTATTTATTTTTCCCAGCACATCGATAATATAATCACTGAAGAACGGATAATCGTCGATATCTTTTTTTAGTTGTCTAAACTGGCTGGTTGCGGTATGCATTATGCCACTCACATTATTTAGTAAAATATCCTTTGGCAACAAATTGCTATCGACCAGTTCTACAGCTAACCGGATCATTCCGGCTCCCAATAATGAATCACCAAAAAAACGTGCCGCCTCAGGAAAAAGGAGGCCGGATAGCGGCAGGCTATCAGTCAGCGTGTTTATCAATAAATTTGCACTGCCGGTCAATGGTAAATTTTTCAACAACAATTCCTTTAATGCCAGCGTTCCCGACCTGGTTTTCTGCCTGGCCAACATCTTGAGCATATCCATTTTCAACTCCGGCGAATTGACGGTACCGGTTATATAATTATCCATTACAAAAGAAACAATGGAGCTGTCATGAATAGTGCCGATGGCATTGCTTATTTTTTCATTTACCGTATTGTACTGAGTTGTATCGACGGGGTATTTTTTTAAATAGGCCGTAAACAACAGGGGAAGATCCGTCGAATCGAATGTTGTAATATTAATTGCCGAACGTGCCTCCGCCTTTGTTGCACTATCGCTGCCAGCCATATCGGCCAGTATAAGCGCCGTTTTTTTCTTTTGAATTGTTGAGGGCATTTCTTCATTAAGGAACCGAAATTCTTCAAAGAACTTATTAGTTTTTTGATCGGTAATGGATGCATAAGGTGCCAGGGTAAACAGGTGATAAGACGAATCGCCGTGTGGCAATATCCTCACGCGTTTGTAATAAGATTCGCTTGCATTTTTTACCCATATTTCATACCCCTTTATCTTACCATTCGTAATGGCCTTTTTTGATATGAGTGAATCAAAATGACTGGGATGCAATTTTGCAAAATAGGAAACGGTGTCTGAAAAATATGTTTCCAATTGTTCCGATAAAAAAATACTATCATTTTTTGCGCTGTAATATTTTGAAACAGGATGAATGTTCACATGATAGCTGGTCGCTGAATAGGGATCGTGTGCAATAAATTGAATTAGTTTTGTTGACTCATTTAATTGCACCATCGCCTCCTCAACAGAAAGGCCAGCCGTATCCGGAAGTTGCCGCTCAAAAGACGACGGGGACCAGGTAGTAAAATCGTGGATGTCATTTTTGGACCACTGCTTTTCTTTAAAGGGTAATAGCTTAAAGCTGCGGAAAAACTGGGTGATGTCCGGGTAATCCTCCCTGCCTTTTTCCGTTACTGCCAGGATACTGTAGTTTCTGTTGCCCCGACAAATGATCAATATTTTACTAACATAATCAACACCGTCTTTATTGGTCTTGGCCGTAAAGCTCATGGCCGAATTATTCTCGAAACGGAACTCCCGCTTATCGCTTACTGCTATATTATTTTGTTTATAATAACTCAGCTTATCGTCAAAAACAAGGCTGTCCTCATTCATTATAAATCCTCTTTTCGTATCATTTACCACCACCAGGTAATACGTATTATTGGCTACGTCTAAAGCAGTGTAGGTAGTCGTTTCTATGCTTTTCGCAGTTTCGCTTAAATTTAATTTATCGACACCTGGTTTTTTAGGAAATGAAATATCAAATGCCTTTGATTCATCGGTAAAATTTGTCCAGGTATTTGGTTTGGCGGTTAACGTGGAGTTCATTGTAAAACTTGTAAAAAATCTTTCCGCATCTTTAGAGGACAAGTTTTCTTTCTTCTCGGCACCTGCCATTACAACAAATAATTTATCTGCAAAGGGGAAGATCTGCAACCGGTAATATACATTTTTCATTACCGCTATCATTTCAGTTCCGGCAGTACCATTGTTGCTTACTTTTCGTTCTTCCTTTTTTTCAAAGCCTCTGCTTAAAAATGATTTGATCATTTTATCAGTTAATGCCGCTGGTTTTTCATCTGAAGAAAACAAAGAGAAGCCCGTCATATAAACCATTGATGATACAAGGTCGGCGAACACCTTAAATTTGACCACATCTTCTGACACTTTCAGGTCACTCGGCTTGCCCGGCAATTCTACCGTATATGCACTATCAGGTTCCAAAAATTTTATCCACGGTATTTGTTTGGCGGTGTAAGTATATTTTTCAGGAGCAATTTTCTTTGAAGAAAAAACCGGCGTTACAACAAACCCTTTTCTTTTTAGTAAGGAGATCACACCTGCATCTCCCGGCAAATGTGCAGCGCCAATAGCAAAGAAGCTATTGCGGACATGCGACATACTATCCATCCTTGAGGCCATCTTGATATTTCGGTTCACTAACAGCAGATCACGGCTTTTTTGGCTCTGCGAACCGTTGATCATTTCTTCAATTTTGTCAATGTCTTCAGCAGCATAGACTGCGATCATTTTATCGAGGTAGACTTTTCTTTTCCCTTCATCATTGTCATCTACATACTCCATAATATTTATATCTTTCCCAAGTTCATCCTTAATACCCAACTGGTCCTCAACATCCTCAATACCGCCAACCCATTTCCCCTGCCGGTGTGCAATATTATACAAGTACAGATCCACCACGGTATTCATGTCATCGCTTTTCTGAATATGGTAATACCAGTTTTCCCGCTCTGCTATTAATTGCTTGCGGGAGATCTTATCAGCGGGCATACCGAATTTTTTCTCCAGTTTTTTAGAAACACTTTTGAATTTTTTCTCGTCCAGTAATTTTCTTAAAAGAGTAGTGGTATCTGCCTCCCCTATTTTGCTAAAGATAGAGTCCATCATCGCATTGGGGTCCAGTTCCATTGCAAAGCCTTCAGAAGCTTCCATGCTTTTGTAAACTGAATCGCCAAAGAAAAATAAACGCCTGTCTTTCAAGTGCATGGTACCATACAGGTAAGAGGGCTTTTGCAGGCCGTTACCCGAAATACGCCACAATAAAGTTTTGGCCGAAGTTTCCTGTGCTACAGAAAGGGAAGGCGTAAAGAAAAAAATAAAAAATACAATAACTGGTAAAATAAGTCGCATGATTTGGGTTTAGGATAATAATATTAAACTATTTTGTCGAGAACGCTTAGTAACACATTACAGGCAGATTCGATCTCTTCATTCGTAATTATTAATGGCGGCACTATTCGTAAACAATCGGGAGCGAATAAAAACCAGTCGGTAAAAACGCCCTGGTCTATCAGCAAATCGATGATCCTTTTATTTGTTTCAAAATTTTCAAATGCAATGGCAATCATCAGCCCAAGGCTGCGAACTGCTTTTATTTTAGGGTGAACAAGCAGGGAAATAAAAAGTGCCTCTTTTTCTTTAACTCCTTCAATTAATTGCTCATCCAGCAAAACGTTGAAGGCTGCCAACCCGGCAGCGCAACAAACGGGATGCCCGCCAAAAGTATTGATATGCCCTAAGACCGGGTTATTGGTAAGTGAATCCATGATTTTTTTATCGGAGATAAAAGCCCCGAGCGGCATACCGCCACCGAGCGCTTTACCCAATAACAATATATCCGGTACCACATTAAATTGCTCAAAGGCCCACAAGGTCCCATTGCGTCCAAAAGCACATTGTATCTCATCCAAAACGAGCAGCGTACCTGTTTCTGTGCAACGTTCACGCAAGGCCGACAACCAATTGTCGCGCGGCACCAGCACCCCTGCTTCAGCTTGTATTGTTTCTGCTATTACACAAGCGGTCTTCTCCGTAATTCTATTGATATCTTCAAAAGAATTATAATTAAGCAATATCGTACCAGGCAAAAGGGGCCGGTAGGCATTCTTCCAATATTCATCTCCCATAACGCTGAGCGCTCCTTGCGTACTGCCGTGGTAACTATTTTTAAAAGAACCAATCTCTGTTCTGCCAGTAAATCGCTTGGCAAGTTTCATGGCACCTTCAGTTGCTTCGCTGCCGCTGGCCGTATAAAAAACCGAATTGAGCGACGCGGGTAAATGCGCTGTCAGCATTTTCGCGTACGAAACCTGCGGACTTTCTATCAACTCGCCATATACCATAATATGCATGTAGTCATCTACCTGCTTTTTTATGGCGGCTACTACTTTTGGATGGCAGTGGCCTACGTTACAAACGCTGATGCCTGCGATAAGATCGATGTATGTTTTCCCATTTATATCCCACAACGTGCTTGCGCTGGCCCTTACAATTTCCAGGGCCAGGGGTGCCGGTGAGGTTTGTCCCACATGAGTAAGAAATAACTGGCGTTGAGTCATAGGTCACAAATTTCGTTAAGAAAGTTTGATATTCGTGGTAAATATTGACGGTAACTAACAAGAACGTTTATTGACTTTCTTTATTTTCATTATAAATGTTTTTCACTATAGCCAGGTTTAATTTGAAACAAAAAGTAAAAATTTATGCCAGTAATTCTTCCGGTAAAAGGAGTGCTCCCAAAGATGGGCGACAATTGTTTTATAGCCCCCAACGCCACCATTGTAGGGGACGTAATAATGGGCAATGATTGCAGCGTATGGTTTAATGCAGTGATTCGTGGTGATGTAAACAGTATCCGTATGGGCAATAAAGTTAATGTTCAGGATGGCGCGGTGATTCATTGTACTTACCAAAAGACCACGGCTATTATTGGAAATAATGTTAGTATCGGCCACAATGCGATCGTTCATGGATGCGTTATAAACGATAACGTATTGATCGGCATGGGCGCGATCGTAATGGACAATGTAACATGCGGCTCAAATAGTATTATAGCAGCTGGTGCGGTGGTACTGGAAAATACGGTGATCCCGCCCGGAAGTATCTTCGCCGGCGTTCCTGCAAAAAAAGTAAAAGATATCAGCCAGGAGTTGATCAAAGGTGAAATAAACAGGATCGCTGAAAATTACCTGATGTACAGCGGCTGGTTTAAGGAAGACACTACGAAATAACCAATAGAAAAGGCATAAAAGCCCTTCACAGAACTTTCTTAAAAACGGGAAAGAATAGATTATCTTTAATTATGAGAAAAATTGTTGTCGCTTTTATATGCGTTTCTTTCTTCAGCGGATGTTTTGTTTTTCAAAAGAAAGATAAATATGGCTGCCCCACCAATGGAAGAAATATAGGTGCCGAGAAATTAGCTTCCGGTGATGAAAAAGCACTAAAAGCCAGCGAAAAAGCAATGTATAAAGGAGGCAGAAAAAGTTATTAAATTTTTCTTCAGTTGCTGATCGCCTAACGTTTTTGTCCAAGCATGCAAGGCCGCAAAAAAATATAATTGCTCGATAACCTACAATTGGCCATTTATTCATATCTCTTATCTCACACACCGTTTTCGCTGTTGTTAAATAAAATCTCCTAAAAAATTTACTGTTTTTTAATACTGCGCTTACCCTGTGCCGCTAGTTTTCATATACTATAATGCGCATACATTACTGCCTGATACCCTTTACTGTAATGATTTATGAAAGAATTGATATTGGATAAAATATAATAAAAAAGGTAAATAGGAGTTATAGTAGCTGAAGCTTTCAAATCCGAACCCGAACCCAAACCCAACCCGATATTCAATGTATTATCATTTAAAAACCAAACACGGCAACACTGAAGCCGTGATAGACGACAACTGCGGAGTTTCCAAATTTTACGCAATTGCGGAAACCTTATCTGCCGATCTAAAGGTCAATTTTGTGGACCAGGCAAAAACCCATTCAGACACTTTAGACTGGGATTTCCGTTACAAGAACCAGGTGCTTACCCTACGTTACAACGTGTTCAATGGAGTATCTGTTTTTCCTCATCATCTTAAGAGTGTATTGCAAGAAAACAACGCAGTGCTGGAAATTGCGCATTTTCTTGAGCGCCTGGCCTATTAAAATATCGAACAGTTTAATAAGTTTTTTTTTCGATACTATCCAGGATATTCAGGTAACTGATATAGCGTTCTGCGTGAACCGTACCTTCGTTGACGGCATCTTTTACTGCGCAACCCGGTTCATTGATGTGCATACAATTATTGAACTGACAGTCATTGATCAGCGCCCTCATTTCAGGGAAATAATGTGAGAGTTCCTGTTTGGAAATATCGACCAGGCCCAATTCCCTGATACCTGGTGTATCGATCAGACGGCCACCAAAGGAAAGATTGAACATCTCCGCAAAAGTAGTTGTGTGCAAGCCTTTACCGCTCCATCCACTTACATCCTGCGTTCGCAACCTCAATTCCGGAAAAACAATATTTATAAAGGATGATTTACCAACACCTGAATGGCCACTTAACAAAGTAGTTTTATCTTTCAGCAGGCTTTTTACTTCCTCTACCCCGTCATTTTTTTCAATACTCATAGACAATACTTTATACCCGATCCCTTCATAGATATCCTTTACTTCTAAAAACTTATCCTGTTCTTTTTGTTTGTACAGGTCTGATTTGTTAAAGACTAAAATGGAAGGCACATGATATGCTTCAGAGGTTATCAAAAACCGGTCGATAAAGCCCAGTGATGTTTTTGGATCCTTCAGCGTGGCAAATAATAAAGACTGGTCGAGGTTGGAAGCTATGATATGGTGCTGGTTCCTGTTGTGTGGTGAGGAGCGTGTAATGTAATTTTTTCGCTGCGCGATATCTGTGATCGTAAGCGTATTTTCCAATTCATTTTCCATATCGGCAAGTACAACATCACCAACAGCGATGGGATTGGTAGAAGTGATATTGTCTATTTTAAATTTACCTTTGATACGGGCGTTAAAAACTTTACCTGTTTCATCCTGAACAATATACCAGCTGCCGGTACTTTTATAAACTGTTGCCATCATAGACCGCAAATTTCATTAATTAAAATGAATTGAAGTTTATATTGTTCGCGATTTTATTTTAGTAAAATTTATGCAGCTTTTATTGTTTCTCTTCGCAGAGATAAATCATGGTTAGAAAAGCGGAGAATATTGAAATGCCGCTCCGATGGCGCTTTTGATGAATTTACTTTTCCCTGCCAGGATATCGCCTCCCTGAGTCTTTACTCATGACATTATTTATTGTCTGTAAAGGTTTTCAGCGTTTTCTTGCAAACACTATTTAGCAAGGCAGCAAGTAAATTACGGATATGACCATTTAAGGAAACTTTTTAAATGCAGTAAAACGCAACAGCAATTCCAACAATAAAAATGCCAGGGCAACTATAACATAGGGGAAAAATTTTTCCGTGTATCGCGTGATCGTTGATATTTCTACTTTTGATTTTTCGAGGCCGTCAATTTCTTTGTAGATATTTTCCAACCCGGCATTGTCTTTTGCCCTGAAATATTTACCTCCCGTCTCACCGGCAATTTCTTTCAGTAATTTTTCATCAATCGTAACTTTTTGCTGCTGGATAATTACGCCCAGGTCAGTTTTAATTGGAAATGGCGCATATCCTTCCGTTCCTACGCCGATCGTGTAAACCTTTACCCCAAAGGCCTTGGCTATTTCTTTTGCATTGCTGGGGCCTATCAGTCCGCCATTATTTTCTCCGTCTGTCAGCAAGATGATCACCTTGCTTTTTGATTTGCTGCTACGTAACCGGTCAACACCCGTCGAGAGCCCATCACCGATCGCTGTACCATCTTCCAATAACCCGTTCCGGATATTTTCGATGGCTGATTTAAGTACCGCCTTATCAGTAGTGAGCGGGCACTGGGTAAAACTTTCGCCCGAAAAGATCACTATGCCAATGCGGTCCGTCAGCCTTCGCTCCACAAAATTTTCCGCGACGGTCTTTGCCGCTTCCATGCGGTTTGGTGTAAAGTCCTGTGCGGTCATGCTACCACTTACGTCAATACATAAAATGATATCCACGCCGTCACCTTCTACCTGCTGCTCCTGGTTTGATGTCTGGGGCCGGGCCAGGGCTACGATAATAAATGACATTGCCACTAACCGGCATGCAAAAGGCAGGTGGCGAAAAATATTTTTCCAGGATGAAATACCTTTAAAACTTTTTAAAGAAGAAACTTTTATCCCCGCCTGTTGCCGGTCGCTGTTCTTTACATACCAAAAGATCATTGCCGGAAGCAATAAGGCCAGCCAGAAGAACTTTGGCGCGGCAAAAGTTATAGTATCGAAATAGTTGGAAAACAAGACGTTTGGTGATTTATTTTTTTGGGTTAACGGTTACGGATGATGCAACATGAGCCTGGGTTTGTTGTATGCCATTGATTATTTCTTTTACAGATAAAAGGCACTCTTCACTTTCACCAACCGGTGGTAAATATTTGGCAAACTTAACCGCATCGCCACAACGCAGGCTGGCGGCAGCTTTAGCCAACATATTTTTATCCGGGAAATGATCACGTAGTAATATCAATACATCGCCGGTTGTTTTATTGAGATAATTATTCCCTTGCCGGTGTGATAAAAAGCGCTTCAGTATTTCCGCCAGTTTAGTGTGCACTATTTTTATATCAGCCGGAAGCGATAGATCATAACCTTTTAACTTTTCGAGTTCTTTCATCGCCTCATCATAAGAAGAGGTCCTTACCCGGAGAGGTACCGATGTTTTATTTTTCCTCCAATATTTATAAAACCATGTTATAAAAACGATCAGTAAAATTAATAAAACACCTGCGCCGATCCAATACCACAGTGGGTTGATCGTTTCCACTTCCCTGATTGGTTTAATATCTCTTAACTGGTGCGTAGTGTCAGCGGTAGAAAAGGAAACAGTAATGGGCATAGAATCTGTAAAAAGATTGTACATAGTGTCATCCCTTACCGGAACCAGGCTCACTAAAAAAGAAGGCAATACCCATTGACCCGAATCAAAACTGGTTAACGTAATAGTTTGCGCAAGCCCGGTGATCCTGCTGTCATTATACAAAGAATCGATTTTACCCCTGTTGACCACTTCAAAATGTGAGAGAGAATCAGGCACCACCGGCCAGGTTATTTTATAATCTTCCGGCGAAAAATCTGCTTCAATTTTTAGTGTAAACTGGTCGCCGATCAATATTTCATTTTTATCGACAGCCGTTTTTAATTCAGGCTGTGCAACAGATAAAAGAAAAGAAAAACAGGCCAGCATCCCTGTTAAAAAAAATATCCGCATTTTTCTTTTATCCATTATTAATTATATTCAGTTATTCCCAAACAGGGCTGTGTACATCGCAGTTATATCAACTTCTTTTAATAAAAAATTGCTGCAGGATCTTTACATAATCTTCATCGGTACGTATGTGCAAGAGATCTGCGCCCGCCTTGCGGAAATAGTTTTTACACAATTCACTTTGCTCCATGAAGCGTTGTTTGTAAGTATATTGAACCATAGTATTATTGCTGTCGATCCATTGCTGCTTACCGGTTTCAAGATCCTGTACCTGCAGCAGACCTGCCTCGGGTAACTGCATGTCCATCTTGTCATAAATTCTTAGTCCGATCACATCATGCCTGCCGCCAATTACTTTCAGGTCATTTTCATATACCGCATCTACAAAATCACTTAGCAAAAAGGCAATACTTTTTTGGTGGGAAGCCTTATTAAAAAATTTAATGGCTTCTTCCATATTGGTACTTTTTCCAACGGGTTCCGCCGTAAGCAACTGCCGTACAATGTAAAGCGCATGCTGCCTGCCTTTTTTCGGCGGGATATATTTTTCGATCTTGTCGCTAAAAAATATTGCACCTACTTTATCATTATTATTAATAGCGCTGAAAGTCAAGACAGCACCTATTTCCGTTAACACATCCCGCTTTCTTGAATTTACTGTACCGAATAAATTACTGGCACTGATATCGACCAGTAAATAAACTGTCAGTTCGCGTTCTTCTTCAAATACTTTTGTAAAAGGGTGACTAAATCTTGCGCTTACGTTCCAATCAATAAAACGTACATCATCCCCCGCATAATATTCCCGCACTTCACGGAAACTCATTCCTTTACCTTTAAAAGCAGAATGATATTCACCGGTAAATAAATGGGTAGTGATCTTTTTACTTTTTATTTCCAACTCCTTTACCTTCCGTAAGATCTCTTCAGTTGTAAGGATGCCTGGCGCCTGCAGTTCACCTGTTACCGGGGCTGCAGTAGTAGCAATTTTATTCTTATCGTTCTTCTTTTTAAACAAGTTGAAAGTATAAAACGGTTCTTAAAATAAAAATTGTTTAACGTTAAGATTAAAAAATCCCTGTTGGATTTAAGTATTCTCTTAGGGCACATTTACTACCCTCAATATCTCGTTGATGATCATTTCCACGTTTACATTTTCTGCTTCTGCTTCGTAGGTTAAGCCAATGCGATGGCGCAATACATCTTTACAAATGCTCCGTACATCTTCCGGAATGGTGTATCCTCTTTTATTTAAGAAAGCATATGCCTTTGCGGCCAGCGCAAGGTTGATACTTGCTCTGGGCGATCCGCCAAAGCTGATCAGCGGCTTCAGTTTTGGTAAATTGTACCTGTCCGGGTACCTGGTAGCAAATACAATGTCAAGGATATAATTTTCTACTTTTTCATCCATGTACACCTGGCGCACCAATTCTTTTGCCGTCAATATTTCGCTGGTAGACGCTACCCGGTTTAGCGTGGGGAATGAAAGCCCCAATGTATTCTGCCGGACAATCAACTGCTCTTCTGATTTTGTAGGATAATCGATCACTACTTTCAACATAAACCTGTCTACCTGTGCTTCCGGCAGCGGATAAGTACCTTCCTGCTCGATAGGATTTTGGGTGGCCAATACTAAAAATGGCTCATCCAGTTTAAATGTGGTATCCCCAATGGTTACCTGCCGTTCCTGCATGGCTTCGAGCAACGCACTTTGTACTTTCGCGGGCGCCCTGTTTATCTCATCTGCCAGGATGAAATTTGAAAAGATGGGTCCCTTGCGAACCATGAATTCGTTCTTTGCCTGGTTGTAGATCATGGTACCCACCACATCCGCAGGCAGCAGATCGGGTGTAAACTGGATACGGCTAAAATTCGCGTGGATAGCCTGGGCCAGGGATTTGATGGCTAAAGTTTTTGCAAGGCCAGGAACTCCTTCCAACAATACATGCCCGTTGCTCAGCAAACCGATCAGCAGTCTTTCGATCATGCCCTGTTGCCCGACAATCACTTTACTTAACTCATCATTTATTCTTGTTACAAAACCGGCTGCATGACTAATTTTTTCATTTAGCAGGCGGATATCTTCGGCTGTTTGTAGCATAAAAAATATTTACTCCCGGCCACTTACAGCCTGGAGATTTTTATAATAGATTAGAAATACTTAAATAGTGAATTTTACTAATATAAATTTACGGCCTGTTAAAATAAAACTTCATCTTGTAATTTCACTAAAGCCGCATAAATCCGGAAACATATTGCCGGCGAAAATACGAACAATGCAATTACAAAAACTTAACCAGAATACCGAAGGCCGTAAAATGTGTTAAAAACCGGCTTATCTTTAACTAAAATTATATGATGATCGATCTTCAATTAATAACAACAGCGAATAACCTCGAAGGTTACCGCATCAGTAAACACCTTGGAGTTGTAAGAGGGATCACTGTAAGAAGCAGGAGCTTATTCGGCAATATCGGCGGCGGTGTGCAATCGTTGTTCGGCGGCAAGCTGTCGATCTATGTGGAGTTATGCGAAAAAACCAGGGAAGAGGCTTACCAGTTAATGATTCAGCATGGCAATGAAATGGGCGCCAATGCCATCATCAATATGCGGTATGATGCCAATGAAGTAATGCAGGGTATAACCGAAGTACTTGCTTACGGAACAGCGGTAGTGGTGGAGAAAATTTAGCTTGTTCATTTCTCAGACTACGCCTGATATTCAGTCTTGTATTAACTCAAAT
>JBDSLD010000106.1:0-16455 GCA_039916545.1 Ferruginibacter sp. | reverse complement strand
GGAACGCTGCTGTTTTTGCTTCTTTGAAAAAATAGGCTGCGCATTTTTTCAAATTCCGATTTCATCGGAACCGAACCAACGAAAGGCAGCTAACCCGCTTACTGGTGCAGCAAATCAAACAGTGGCCACATTTAAATGACTTTTATTAAACAGCTCAGTAATATTTTATTGTAGGCCATTTCTTTAGTTTCAGATTAATAATATTCAACAATAAAAATCTCCACAATCCATTGTCTGTAAAGGTTTTCAGCGTTTTCTTGCAAACAAGAAATATCTTATTCAATTTCCTGTTTAGATAACAATCTTTCTAACTCATCAATAAACTCTTCTTCAGGCCGGTACGCAAAAATACCCTGCTCACTGCCTTTGCGTATACCGCGCACAAATAAGTAAATCACACCGCCGAAATGGGTTGCATATTCAAACCCGGGAATATGTAGCGTAAGGTATTTTTTTACCGCTACCGTATAGATCAGGTATTGCAAATGATAATTCGATTCCGCCATTGCAGCCTGTATACTTTCTCTCGAATAATCAGTTAAGCGGTCCCCCAGGTAATTGGATTTCCAATCCAGTATAAAATATTTTCCCTCCTGCTCAAAGAAGAGATCGATCTTACCATTCATAATACCTTCCAATTCCTTCGCATACCTAAGTTGTATGGGCCGGGCGGGCGTTGACAACCTGCTGATCGCAACAGGACTAAAAGGCGCTACCGTAAAATCAAATTCAAGTTCATTCAGCCGTTTATCCTTTGACAACTCACTTAAGCTGAAGGAGGAACCGTCAACGCTGATCCGGGTTTGTGTTATATGGGTTAATAACTCCAGCAACCGTGCTATGTACGCTGCAGGTGCATTTGAAACAAATCTTTTAAGAGCCGATACGATCACAGGTTCCCAAAATTCGGGATTGGAAAAATCGACCTTTTCAAAAATAAAATGCAATAAATTTCCGGTATGTGCGCCGCGTTTTAATACTTTGAAAATGAATTCATCATAGTTGTCCAATCCTTTTGACGCATACGCTTTGAATACCGGGTTGTGGCCGGCATCCAGGTAAGTATAGCTCAATTTTTTCCAGTTCACTTCAGCCAATTGAAAATCAGTCGCCCGGCGATAGACCGGTTTCAATTGTTCCGCGGCAGTGGTATATTTGAAATTTGCAGGTAGCAGGGGCGAAGATTCAAAAGTAATTAAGGGGGAATTTGCTTCTTTCAAACCATCAACAAATGGCGTGATTGCCGACCCGCTGAACTTGTGAAAAGTGTTTTTATTGATATAACATTTGTAGACAGCCCTTGTAACGGCAACGTATACCAGCCGACGGTTTTCCTGTTCCAATTGTGTTTCTGTCAGCTGTAATTGCTCAACATTCAATAACGACCTGTCAGAAAATAAATAGTCCCCCGAATCAGCACTCCTGAATGTTACAAATTCAAAATCCGTGTTGGCGACCAGGTCAAGGAACGGCGCAAAAACAATGTTGTACTCCAACCCCTTGCTCTTGTGAATGGTCACGATCTTTACTGCTTCCTCATCGCTCTCGACACGTTGTTCAAATTCATCGCCTTCTACCTCCATTCCTTCCAAACCGCGCCGGAGCCAGTTTGCCAGCTCAAGCGAGGAGAATTGCTTTCGTGTTTGTATCTTATGCATCAGTTCCATTAGCTGGAGCACATTGGTGATGATGCGTTCTCCATTTTCCGTAGTTTCATTTAGCAATACCTGCTTTACTCTATAATCGGAAATGAACTTTGTCAGCATTACATAAATACCCTCATGCTCCCAAAGATGCTGGTATTCTTTGAAACGGTTTAATGCCTGCTCGTCGTCCATGGCCAATATGTCCGCGGCATTGAACCCTGTGAGTGGCGACAACAACGCCTTGTTGATGCCGGACGCATTGATATCGGTCACGGCTTCCAATAGGTAAAGTACCTGCCGCGCTTCCTCGGATTGTAATAATTTAGTATCATCAATCGTAACTGCCGGTATCCCATATTTTGAAAGCAGCCGCTTGATCTCCACAGCCTGTTTATTTTTTCTTACCAGGATGCCTATGTCGGAAGGGCGGGGTTTACGCATTGTATTTTTATCGGGAATGGTGTAATCACCAGGTCCCAATAATTGAATGATCTGTGCAACTACTGTTTCGCTGATGTGCTCATTATTTGGATCTTCAAAAATTGTTATGGGCGTATCCGGCAACCGGCCTTTATACATTTCACCTTTTTGTGATGCTAAAGGAGGTGCTACCGGAATGTAATTGATCGTGTCTGTTTCATTTGAAAAATAGAAGGTATCAAAACCAGGCTGGGGCAAAAAGAAAATATTCATGCCGTCAATAAACCTGCCGGAGGAACGATAATTCACATTCATTCCAAACCTGTTCACTACCTCATCCCTGGCTTTAAAATAAGTAAATATATCCGCCTTGCGCCAGGCATAAATGGACTGCTTGGGATCGCCGATGTAAAATAAAACAGACGAGTTTGAAAATAAGCGGTTGAAAATTTCATACTGCATTTTATCGGTATCCTGGAACTCATCTATAAAAGCCGCCTTGTATTTTATTTGAAGCGATCCGATTAAAAACTTATTGTCGTCAACCACCACTGCATCGTGCAATTTGGTTATCATATCATCAAAACCGAGCTGATTATTTTGCTGTTTGTACCGATCGGCTTCGGCGGAAATTAGCTGAATGGCAAGGTTACAAACCTGGTTGATGGTGGCTTTTGCATAACGTGTTCTCTCGTCTTCGATGGCAACTATTTTATCATGCTCCTGCAAAATCTCCGGGTAGGCTTTTTGCACATACACTTTATCCCTGTTCTCAATGATCGCATCCAGCAATGCCGGCGGATCATCCAGGAGATTACCCATATTTCTCTTCGCGTGGTTATTTTTATCAGTTACAGCCTTAATACTTTGAAAGTTTGAAGAAATATATTGGAAGATGTCGTTTTTTATTGTTTCGATCTGCCCATTAAATTCAGTGATCGCGGTATATAAAATTTCCTGGTGTGCAGGCGATAAAAAATCTGCCGGCAACTCTCCTAACAAGACCATTGCCTTGCCTGAAAGCGCATTCTTCATTACCTCTACCAGGTTCGCCCGGCTTAGTCCCGCGTTAAGCAGTTCCTGTAACAGGCCGGCATTTAACGTTGTAATATATTTTCGCCAGAATGCGTTTACTTTTTCAGCGATGATGGATTTGGTATCGGTTAATATTTCCGAACCAAAGATCTGTTTTGTTTCAAAAGCAAACTCTGTTAAAACGCGCTGACAAAAACTATGGATGGTCAGTATTGCTGTCTCGTCCAAAAACAGAACAGCATCCTTTAAAAGTCGTTCCGTTTCAGGTTGTCCCGACGCTTCATCTTGCATTGCCAATTCAACGATGGCCGTAATAGTTGGATCATCGATCCTATATCCCTGGCTCACCTTTAGCGCATTGCGCATAAATTGCCTGATACGGGTTTCCAATTCAGCAACCGCCGCTTTAGTAAAGGTCACCATCAACACCTGCTGGATGGGTATCTTCTTTTCCAATACCAATCGCAAAGTCAGGATAGCAATAGAATACGTTTTACCCGTTCCGGCGCTGGCCTCTATCAGGTTGCTTTCCCTTAACGCGACCTTAACAGGATCAAAAGGTTGTATATTATTTTCGTTGCTCATTTGACCTGGCTCAGGATTTTGAAGTTTTAGGAGCCGGTATCAACCCGGGAAATAATTGTGCTACCGGTGAAAATACGGACATCGTATTTTCAAGGAATTGCCGGACCACAGCAGCAGTTGAAAATATTCCGTTATCAAATTCTTTTTTGAGATACTCATCCGGGTTTCTCTCCAGGAATTTACTGACCTGGCTATTAAATTTAACCCAATCATAGTCCACTATTTTAAGCGGGTTTTCATTTAGCCCGGGGTATAATAAAAATATTTCAGCATGACCAATCTTAAACCAGGCTATCAATTGAGTAAGCACTTCAATAGCGCCTGTTTTGCTTAATGTATTTTTAGGAATAGTGAATACAGTATTTTCGTAAGCAGACAAATATTTAAATTCAAGTTCCAATCCCTGTGCCGTCACCAGTACATACCTGATATAGGCTTCCAGCAAATATTTGTAATGGTTTTTTGAAAACGAAACCGCGATTATCATATCGCCATAGATACCGGTCAACTTGCCCGCAACTACTGTATTTCCAAGAGAAATTTCTATCAACTCCTGCCGCTCAACATGCTCACCTATGCAACCCTGCAACATTTTTTTTACAGGTGATACTTCTTCCTGCGTTTTAGCTATTTGTATATCGGCCATATGTTTCAAAGGGAGGGCGCCCGTCTTTAGCGCCTTCGACTGGTAAACTGGTATTTCAACTTCGTCAAGGTATAAAATGTCTTGCTTTAATCTCCATTCCTGCAATTTATCAAGTTCAAATAATTCTGTGTCAGGCAGGAGCACTTCTTCATCGTTGTAATAAATACCCAGTACTTTATTATAGTACCATTTAAAAGGGTTCTTATAAAATGCAAGCAGCGCAGTTGCAGATATTTCGTCCCATTCAAACGCCTTACTATCTTTTGTTTTGCCGGTGATTTTAAGTCCGGGTTGTTGCGCGGATGCATCATCGCCGAGGTAAGAATATAGACCCGGCAGATGTTTAAAATATTTTTGACTAAAGCCATGTAACGGTTGGGTAATGATCAATGTATCCCTTACTTTAATAGTAGTGCCCGTTAACCCTGATTCCACATAATCTACCAGTTCATCCACCAACGCCGAAGGAGGATGGACACTGTTGTCCTTTGCATTCCTGCCTATAAAACTGATGTACAAATATTCTTTGGCCGATAAAACAGTTTCTAAAAATAAATGTTTGTCGTTGTCTTTTACATTCCGGTCACCCTTACGGCGTTTAGTTTCCATCAGGTTAAAGCTGAGCGGTATTTCCCTGCGGGGGAATTTATCAAAATCCATCCCAAGCAGCGCCACAACTTTAAAGGGAATACTTCTCATGGGTATCAATGAACAAAAGGTAATACCGCCAACTGCAAAAGAACCGGACCGGGTTTGCGTTGCAATAATATCAAGGAAGCTATGTTTAAAAACTTCAAAGCTGATGGCTTCGTTATACGTATCCGTTAGTAAATTCAAATTTTCGATATAAAGCAACAAGCGCTGGTAATCTTCATCCGGATCATTGGTATCCGGTTGATAGACCAGGTTATCGGCCAGGTCCTGGATGTACTGCCCCCACTCTGCGAGGTTTCTTTTGTTTGCACGGTCTTTCACGTACCATTTCAACACCTCAATAAAATGACTAAAACTAATTAGCTCAAGGGCATCCTCACCCTCCGCCATGTCTAACGGATAAATACTATTTCCCTCATTATTATATTCAGTCGAACCACTCATGCAAATACCGTACAGGATGCGTTGTAAGCCGTTGTTCCAACTCACCAGCACGGTATCATCATCAACGTTCCCCTCAATACCAAAACGGATATTAGCGGCATTTACAACTTTGCGTACCAGGGCCGTATCTGTGATATTGAAACGGCTGCGTATATAGCGCGAGTCCAGTAGTTCCATCACATCCTCCGCCGTAAAATCATCTTCGGAAATTGATAAGATAGATTCGATAGCTGTAAAGAGGCTATCGCCCGACTGGTAACTTTCATCCGCAATCGAGAAGGGAAAGCGATAGATCGCTGTATTGAATATAGCCTTAATATACGGCGCATAGGCATCGATATCGCTCACCATCACAACGATTTCCCTGGGAGATAACAATTCCTTTTTTTCATCTGCCAGGTGCACTAAATAATTATACAGGGATTCTACTTCCCGCACCTGGGTATAACAGGCGTGTATGGTTAATGACCCGTCCTGCAGATCATTTATTGTCAACTTATTCCTGCTCTCCGAATCGTGGTTATAAAATATATCCTGCTGAATTTTTTGCAGCATGGTATCACCCGGGCTGCTTTCCGGTTCTTCCACCCCGGAATCATTGTACACGTTTAAAAAGTCGTCATTTTCAAAAAGAAGTCCGAAGGTTTCCTGTATCACTTTGCCCCAACTGATCAATAAAGTATTGCCCGCGCCTGCTAAACGGTCAGATAGTTTGCCCGGCGTTTTTTGCAGGCGGGCAAGCCTTGCAATTTGTTTTTCAGTTCTATCATCGAGCCAGTAAACCAGCGGCGCCGGGTTTAATAAATAAAAACTGACCGAAATATATTTCGACAATTCATTGAATAACTGAATGTGCAGGTGTGTAATGATAGACACACCAAAAATATGAACCTGTGGCAACCGGGCGTATATTTTTTCCTGCTGAGCCGGGTCATTGAGTTCATTGATAATATACCTTATCACACTCGTTTTATCAGTTAAGGCAGGACTGGTTTTTTCTTTCACCTTGACCCAAAGATATTTTTGCCAATCATTGCCGGTTGTATTTTTTGTGGCAGAACTATTCCACTCATCTACCATTTCCGGGCGATAAACCTGGTACTGATCGAAGAGGTCAGCTACCCTACCGGCAAGGGCTATGCGCTTTACATCGTCTCCAAGATAATATGCGGAAATCGTAGCGAACTGCTGTATAAATTCCTCCTCATTCAGCAGGTTATAGATCAGCCATTTTAAATGATCCGCGGCTAATACCTGTTTATCAAATCCCCCTAACCAATAATAAATCTGGTTAACGATATCATTGGGCTTGACAAACCTGCAGTTAGCATTGATACCCACTTTGCCGGCCAGTTGTATGGTGAGCCAGTTATTCATTCCATCGGTCTGGGTAACCAGCCATCTCGTTTGAAATACATTACCAGCATGCTTCCGCAGGTCCATGGCTAATTGCTGCGCCAGGTCCTTTAATGAATTGGAAACATTTAGTTGTAAGCTCATTTCAGTATTTGCTATTTACCGTTGGTCTGTTTATTACCGGTTATTTGTTTATAAAAACTAATGCATCCTTCACAATGTTAGACTTTAAACCTTTCCATAATTCCAGATGCCCTTTGTACACTTTTGTTGGCTGTGTACAAGATCACTTCTTTGGTGGATTGCAACAATACAGATTCTTTCGCCCGCGTAATGGCAGTGTATAATAATTCCCGCGTAAGCAAAGGGTGATCAGCAGTTGCCGGGAGTATTACCAATACTTTATTGTACTCTGAGCCCTGGCTCTTATGAATGGTCATCGCAAAAACGGTCTCTGCCGATGTAATGTAACCCGGCAGTACTGGTCTCAAATTTTTATCGCTGTCTTCAAACCAGGCCTTCAGGCTTCCGGTATTGTCGGAACGGATAATTCCAACATCCCCGTTGTATAATTTCAGTTCGGGATAATTACGTGTTACAATGATTGGCCGGTTCTCGTAGAATTCTGCGTTGTTATTGATCAATCCTTTTTTCACAAGCCAGGATTCTATTTTGCGATTGATCGCGTGTAATCCTTGCGGCCCTTCTCTAACGGCACACAGTACACGAAGCCTGTTTAGTTTGCCAAGCGCGGCCGCGATATCTTTCTCCCTGATGTAAGTTGAATAGTCGTTGGTAAACCGGTTAAAGAGTTCATCTGAATAATTGGTATCGATTTCTACATTGGGATCATCATTCCTTTCGATAAATGATGAGATAATATCGGCCTTGCTTTGTATTATGGCGCGACTGAATTTGCCGATGCCGCCCTCACCTGTGAACCGGTGGCTTCGCTTTAATTCAATGATGTGGCCGAATAAGATATTATCAGGTGCTGCAATGTAACTGGCAGTAACCTGGTTGTCTTTTTCCGGAATAAAAGAATTAATCATATCAATATTGACAGCAGATAAGGCATTCATCTGCTGTTGCGTCTGGCAAAGGTCACCTAATAAACTCCCGGCTTCGACAGACGCCAATTGGTCTTTGTCACCTAGTAAAATAATTCGTGTACCTGGCCCGATCGCATCGAGCAGTTTTGCAAATAATGCTACATCAATCATGGAGGCCTCATCTACTATTACCAGGTCGTAGACAAGGGGGTTGGTTTTATTGTGCCGGAAATAAGGCGAATCCGGAATGTATTTAAGTAAGCGGTGAATTGTGCCGGGCACGAGCGTTTTGAACTTTTCCCTGACAGCTGGAGTTATGTTGATACGGGAGGCATTCAGAGATTCTGCCATCCTTACCGCCGCCTTGCCGGTTGGTGCTGCCAGGGCGCATTTCAGGGAAGGGTTAATGGTAAATAATATTGCCAGGATCTTAGCTACTGTTGTGGTTTTACCCGTACCCGGGCCACCAGTGATAATCGTAAAATTATTGAGTATGCCAAAGATGGCTGCCACCTGCTGCCAGTCAATTTTTTCTTCCGGGGCGATGTGATTTACCTGGTCGCCGGCAGCCAGTGATTGTATAAAATGTTTGTGTATTAGTAAAAGTTGAACCCGCTGATCGCGTTGTTCTTGTTCATTAGCGATAAAAGAGCGGATCGATTCCAAAATAGCGGTTTCATAGGCAAAATAACGTTGCAGGTATAACCTGTTATTGTGTAAAACAAAAGGTTGTTTTTCTTCATTGCCGGCGGCCACTTTTGTTTCATTTAAAAGTTGTCGGCCGGTTTTGGCCAACCCGTATTTTTCAACAAAGGGCAATTCATCAGGCAATAGTTTGAGTTCGTCTACATCAACGCAGATATGGCCCTCAGCCAATCTTTTTGATACCAGGTAAGCAAATGGTTTTAACGCATCGCTTTCAAAAAATTCAGCAAATCGCTGGTGGACATCGTTGATGGTTTGCATATCGATGAATTCTGTAATTGAGATTTTCACCAAAGCTATATGATAAAAAGGATTCGCTGGTTGAATGTGAAAAAATGGATCATAGCCAGAAGTGTAAAGTCATTTCAGCAGTAGTCATCTTAGGATACGGCATATGAGTTCGGGTTATCCCGGCAAGCCCCAGGCGAGTCTCTGCCAGGAAACTAAAAATATTATAAAAGTTAGTGCCGGCAGTACTCGCCCGGAACCTGCGAAGGTCAATTAAGCAAATGTATAAAAAACAAACGCATCAAATTACCCCTACCGCTTCGTCTTATCACCCATCTCCAAATTGTCATCAAACGGACTTTTCGTAAAGGGATATACCAATTGCTTCATATACCCTTTGGGGAAATTTGCTTCGTGCAAGCCTGTGCCCTCGGGCCATTTATTGCCTGGTAAATAATAGGTGCCAAATATTTTATCGATGAAAGGAAAAATGGTCGCAAAGTTTTTGCCATAATATTCCGGCTCGAGGCAATGGTGCCAATGATGATATTGTGGCGTGGCAATGATGTATTTTAAAAAGCCGAAATTGATCCTGGTATTGGCATGGATCAAAACCGCATGGATCGCCATGAATATGATGTAGGTATTGAAGGTGATCTCAGAAAATCCAAATACATACAAAGGAATGAAAGTCATGGAGCGTGTTACAAAAATATCTACGAAATGCGTTCTTGAACCCGCCAGCCAATCCATGTTTTTAGTGGAATGGTGCACAGAGTGGAAGCGCCACAGGTAATGATGACTATGAAAAAACCGATGCGCCCAGTATTGAAAAAGGTCAGTTACCAGGAAGGCAAATAATAATTCAACCAGGTAAGGAAGACTTTGAACCCAGCTGTGTAGTCCTGAAAGTCCCATCCAGCCAAAAAAAACGGTAGCGGGTTTTTGTGTGATCACTCCAAAGAACTGTATAAATAAATGACTGATCACAAAATATACGAGGTCGGTTTTCCATTCTTCATGAAACCTGGATTGGTCCTTTTTTTTAGGCATTACCATTTCAATGGGAATAAAGATCACGGCCATCAGCAACAGGTCAAGCAATAACCAGTCGAGCCCTAAATGCCATTCAGTTTTTGCTACCGACCGGCCCTGCACATTAAACCCGCCAATTATTATGGCAGCCGTGCATATTAGTATCCCGATCAATGCCCATTTTTTTTGATGGCTTAAAATAAAACTTAGCACGGCAAAGAAGAATGAGGCAATGATTGCGGAAGTAAGCAATACTTTCATTGATTCCGCGGTGTACACTTCCCTGAATTCAGGCGTGGTAAGCCATTCCGGGTATTTAAAACAGATCACGCCTAAAAAAGATAACAGCCCCAGGAAAATAGAGCTGTACCCACTGATCTTGCCTTCGCCAACTTTAAATCCTGTGTTTTTTGTTTCCATACGCGTTAAATATAAGTTGCAAAGTATTAAATTTTTAGCTGGCAAAATAATTCAACCCGTAAACGGCTGGTCTTGTGTATTTCGCGGTTTGGAACAATATTCTTAGGGGGTACCTGGACTTACAATATCCTTGCCCGCCGGTAGTTGCCCCTTGAATTTGATTTTATTACAAATGTTAACAGGCACAGGTATGTCAAAATATACATTCCTAAATTGTTATTTCTTCCGGCTGCCGGGCAATTCTACACTTATTTTTTTAATGGGAAATAATTCAACTTTTCTAAACTCGACTTCTGAACCTTCCGCCTGTAACGCGATCTGCCCTTTCTGCGCCGTACAGTCGTAACCAAAATTTTGCAGCTGGCCGTTCACCCAAACTTTTACCGAATCACGCAGGCATTCAATGATCATGCTGTTCCATTGGCCCACAGGTTTTTCCGCACTGTCTGTCAAATTTTTAATGTTCCGGTTTTTGCCTTCAGTGGTGCCCCAATCTGCTTTGGGTCCACGCCTTGCTTCCATACCAGGCACGGTAATATCTTCTACGATACACCAAAAATCACCCGCGTTGTCATGCATCATCTGGCACTCTATTGATTTAGGAAACATTTTATAAAGCGCCCTCGGAGTAGAGCAATGCACTAATGCCCCGCAATTGCCTGGCTCTCCTGCAAAACGATATTCGATGCTCAACCGGTAATCCTGGTAGATTGCGTCAGTGATAAGATGGCCACCCGGAGTGCCCAGGCTCACCAGCATACCGTTCCTGATAATAAAAGGAGTTTTTACATTTTTATTGGAATCCATTTCCGGCACGTCCACATGCCAACCGGCCAGGTCGCGGCCATTAAAAAGACTAACTGCTTTTTGTGCAGCAGATGTTTTAGAAAAAAAAGAAGTAACAATTACCGCAATAAAGAAGAATTTATTCATATACAAGATTTAGGGATAAATGTATATTAATTTAATTAAAACACCATTGTCAATAAAGGCCGGTTGGCCGGTGCTGTAATTGCGCAATGCACCAAGGATTTTATTCTTTCACCAGCGGCCCGCTAAAAAGGCAATTGTCATAAGTTGCCTGGCCTAAAAATTTCATGGCCTGCCTTGACCCATAATACCTGAAAATGCAACTGCTGAATTTTGTTTTTTCATTGTTCGTATAGAACAATGTCTGCCTTCCGATCACTTCCGGAAATACAAAATGAAAGGTACAGTTGCTGATGGAAACAGGAATTTGAGTAGTGATGCTTCCGACCGTTGCGATGCTTTCGGAGAATAAATTAGCAATGGTTGTCGAAAACCAACCTGTTTGCGCGATATCAAAAAGCCGGATACATTTGCCGGCAATATTTCCCCCGTCGATCAAATAATTCCCTGCCTGCGACTTTCCATATTTTCCGATAGAGATCAATGTGTGGGTACTTCCCCAGCAATAAATACCCCTTATCACATTGCCCTTTTCCTGCGCCTGGCCGGATGCAAACCCTACTTTGGAATCACCGCAGCGAATATTTTCAAACAACAAAATGTCTGCGTTAAAAGTCTTGCCGTTGGGACTCACCAAATAATCGATACTAAAATTGCTAACAAACATATCATGGATCTTAACTCCAGTTGAACCACTGGCATTTTTGGTTCCGTCATAGTCGATCACGATCCCCGCATACATATCACCGCACTTGCCATTGGCGTCTTTGAATTTATCGAACGGAATATTATAGTAAACAGAATCCGGGCCACCGGGCGATTTAAACTGGCCCGTAATTGCCAGGTTGTTTATTTCTGTACCCTTATTGACCTGTAACCCCAATGCAAAACCATCTGTAGAAGTGTACTTTAATGTGGTGCCGCTGCAGCAGTCCCAAAAAGAACTTTCACCATAAATATGAATCGTACTGCCCGTGTACTGGCCCTTGTAAATATTAGCAACGGTGAGGGACCTGCTAAAATTATAAACGCCTTTAGGTATAAAAAAATCCTTTAAGGTTTCATTGTTGGCAAGTACGGTATTGATACCTTTTTGCAGGGCCGAGCTGTTATCCTTTACCCTTCCGGCACCAAACCATTTAGCGCTAAAATCTTTACCATAGGTTCCTTCCGGGGAAATTGTTAAAGTTGTATCAAAGATCCACTGGGCCATCGATGCATCGATAATGCCGCCTTTGATAGTGCCTTTCCCACTGATATGCCCCTTGCTGCCGAATTTTAAAATAGTACCTGCGGGAATGTTCCAGGTAGTATTGATCGTTGTGTCTTTACTAATGAAAATATCCTGCGAGAAACTTTTACCTACAGGGAAAAGCAGGAGCAATGCGATAATAGGGTAACGGGTTTTCATGCTAAAATTTAATCAGTTTTTATTGCTGTTATTTTAAGGTATGCTTTACAGGATAGTGGCCTGCAATATTAACATCTATGCCATTTAATCCGTGTTACCGATTGATAACAAATTTAGCGCCAGTTAACATTCATTTTAAATACGTTTAGTTTTGCTCGTCTACTCACAACCTGGTTTATGTCTTCACGAAACGAAATCGCTCCACCTAATATAAATAATCAAATCAATTATCATCACCACCTTTTTTGACGATCATTTTATTAGCTTTACCAAATTAAAATATGCCCCCGGACAGTAACGATTGAAAATCAAAAGTCGACATGAAAAAAAAACCTAACATGCAAGCATACACACGCGCATTCGCACGACTACTTTTTCTTTTTATATTAATTTCATGGAGCCTGGTTATGCAGGCACAAAATAAGGAGAATGCGCCACTTCGCCTCGCAGTGGCCGGGTTGAGGCATGGGCATGCGCCGTTTATTTTTGAAAGAAAAGATAAAACAGCTGTCGTGGTCGTCGGTATTTATGAGCCGGACCAGGAACTGGCAGATCATTATGCAAAAAGGTATCACCTTAACAAAGAACTGTTTTACCAGGACCTTAATAGAATGCTCGATGCAGTGAAGCCAGATGCCGTGGCCGCTTATGGATCTATTTTTGACCACCTCGCAGCAGTGGAGGCTTGCGCGCCGAGGGGCATACATATGATGGTTGAAAAACCACTTGCCACTAACCTCGCACATGCCATAAAGATGGAGCAGCTGGCAAAACAATACAACATTTATTTACTCACCGATTACGAAACGGCCTGGTACCCGTCTACCGCGAAAGCTTTCCAGTTGATCAATGACAGTAATTTTATCGGGCACAAGCGAAAGGTGGTTATTCATGATGGGCATGAAGGTCCGAAAGAAATCGGCGTAGGTAAGGAATTCCTGGATTGGCTGACCGACCCGATCCAAAACGGTGGCGGAGCAGTGGTTGATTTCGGTTGTTATGGAGCCAATTTAATGACCTGCCTGATGGGTGATGAAAAACCTGTTTCTGTAACGGCGGTACTGCGAAATTTTAAGCCGGAGGTTTATTCCAAAGTAGATGATGAAGCCACAATAATAGTGTCCTATCCAAATGCCCAATGCATTATACAGGCTTCCTGGAACTGGCCGTTTGGAAGAAAGGACATGGAAGTGTATGGAGACAGCGGTTATGTAATTACGGTCAATAACAGGGCGATGCGGTTAAGGAACAGGTCAAATAAAACCGAACAGAATTTAACGGTTACGCCAACCGATATTGCTGTATATGAAGACCCCTTCTCGTACTTTTCGGATGTGGTAAAAGGCAAGATCAAGGTGCCGAAAAATGGCTTGTACTCATTGGAAAATAATGTACAGGTAGTGCGTATCCTGGAAGCCGCAAAAGAATCTGCGAAAGAGGGCAAGACTGTAATGATAAAGTATTAATATTTAATCCTAACCTGGAGATCACCATTCCTGTATGATAAAAAATTTTTCATTTTTTATTTTTTTACTGCTATCCCTGCCGGGGATGGCTCAACAAAACTTAAGAAAGATAGAGGACCTCATCAATACCAGGGATTCGGGCTGGCCCTTTGTTCAGCAGATGATCGACTCCGCCACTAACAAAGTAGATGTGCTGAAAGGCGATAGTGTCCGGGCAAAAGACGGATTGTATAAAACACAGGTCACCACCCGGTCGCCCATGGGCGCTGTCATTTACAAGACGGGTGGTATACTCATCGACAACGGCTGGATCAGGATCCTGGGCTCTGGTAGTAAAAAACTCGGCAGGTCATTACCCGATTGGAACAAAGGAAAATCATTTAAAGAATTTGGCGATGCGCCTTCTTATCTGTTGATAGCAGACGATGCGGTAGGAGGTTTTTTCGCTATCAATGGCGGTGCCTTTGGAAAAGATAAGGGGAAGACCTATTATCTTTCGCCCGACAGGCTGGTATGGGAACCGCTAAACATGACCTATACTGATTTTTTATTTTTCTGTTTTAACGAGGACCTGAATAAATTTTATGCAAAGCTACGCTGGGATAGCTGGCAAAAGGATGCAGGGAAACTGGACGGCAATAAGGTCTTCAGTTTCTATCCTTATTTATGGACCACCCAAGGGAAAAATTTAAATAAAAACAAGCGAAAAAAAGTACCTGTTGAAAAACAATTTCAATTTAATATGCAGAGCCGGAAAGAACTGGGGCTTGATAAAAAATTGCCTGGTTTATGATTTGTGCGGCTTTAGACGTAAGGCGCTTAGGCCTGTCTCTTCATTGTTATTATTCTTAAGGTTGATAAAACACCACTGCATCAAATTTCTTCAGCTCAAACTTACCCTGGTAATTTTTGTTTTGTGAATCAGAACCGAGTGCATTTTTCCAAATGCCTTTTGGCAAGGTTACTTCATTTAATGCACCCGTTCCGTTAAAAGCGATCCAGATCTTTTTCCAGCCGTCATTCAGCGCAGCACCATTGATCGTGTAAACTATCATACCCGCAGGAGCATTTTCATCGAAGCGGATATTTTTACTGATCTGCGCGCCAGTTGTCATCCTGAAAGCCGGATGTTGCTTGCGCATTTTGATAAGCTTTTCTACAAACCTGGTCAGTTCGATGTGCTCAGTTTTTAAATCCCAGTCAATTGCATTGATGCTATCACCGCTGTTGTACGAATTTTCGATTCCTTTTTTCGAGCGCATGAATTCTGTTCCTGCATGTAAGAATGGAATTCCCTGCGACGTAAGCACTATGGTTAGCGCCAGCCGGTGCATCATTTTTCGATCATCAACGGATGCAGCCGGATACGACAATGCCAGTTTATCCCACAAGGTATTATTATCGTGGCACTCGCAATAAGTGATCACATTGCCGGGCGCTTTGGCATAAGGCGCTTTTGAATAATTGACCTTGCTGTAATTAATTTGGGGATGGCTGCAGGAGGCGACGATACCAAATTTTACAGATTCTGTAAAGCCTTCATTGCCTGCAACAAAACCTTTTTCTTTCAGATCGAATACGCTGCCTTTGATGCCATCGCGTATATCATCGCTGAATACCGCGATGCCTTCCAGTTTCGCCGCATTTTTTTTGATGGCGCGCAACGAATCAGGAAGTGGCGAATCTCCTGCCGTCCAGCCCTCACCGTAAAGCAAAATACCTGGTTTAATTTTGTGCAGTGCTGCTGAAATACTATTCATTGTTTCAATATCATGCACCCCCATCAAATCGAAACGAAAACCGTCTACATGATATTCCTTTACCCAGTATAAAACACTTTCCAGCATAAACCTGCGCATCATCGGCATTTCGCTGGCAGTCTCGTTTCCACAGGCAGTAGCATTAGAAAAACTGCCATCTTTTTTATGACGGTAATAATAACCCGGCGCCAGCTGGTTAAAGTTGGATGTTTCGGAAAGAGCGGTATGGTTGTACACAACATCCATGACTATGCGCAAACCATTTTTATGAAAGGTGGCGATCATTTCCTTTAGTTCTTTTATCCTTGTTACACCATCTGATGCATTGCTGCTGTAAGAACCCTCAGGAGCATTGTAATTGAAGGGATCGTACCCCCAGTTATATTGCTGCTTATCCGGCATACTTTCATCAACGGAATTATAATCATAAAAAGGAAGCAGGTGTATATGCGTAACGCCGAGTTCTTTCAGGTGGTCCAGGCCGGTCGCGAGCCCTTGTTTGTTGGTGGTACCATTTTCCGTCAGGCCAGCAAATTTCCCTTTGTTAGTTATTCCTGAACTTACCGATATACTTGCATCCCTGGCATGCAATTCATAAATGACCGCGTCAGTGGCTTGGTTATTTTTTGAAAACTGTGGACTCTTATCATTGGCCCATCCTG
>JBDSLD010000105.1:0-16856 GCA_039916545.1 Ferruginibacter sp. | reverse complement strand
TTCATTACTTACAAAATAAGGCACATTCACAGTTGAGGCACTTGGTGCCGGTGCCCTGTAATTATATAAGCCATTTGTATTGCGCTCATAAAAATAAAAGATGACAGGGTACTTCTTTTTTGGGTCAAAATTGGCTGGTTTATATAACAACCCTTCGCTTATTTTCCCATCAAACATCTTCCATTTTACCAATTCTACTGTCAGCCAGTTATAGTCTTTTTGCTGATTCGCTATGTCGGTAAGCTGCACGAGATTTTTTAGGTCTGCAGTAGCAAAAAGCTCGCTGCCACTGATATTTCCACGCTGTAACAAATATTGCTCCGCGCTGTCCGCCTTTACCGGCCCGTTAAAACTGTATGGGCCCGTTACAATGACAGACGGGTCCGATACCTCTCCTATTTTTTTGGTGGCATAACCTGCATACTTGGTTAATTTATTGAAAGAGCGAAGCAGTGATGTTTCATTGGCACGGATAAATTTCCGCTCCTTCTCCAGTTGAACGTATTCAAAGGCGGTTTTATTTTTTCTTCCATAACCATTGGTTATATTTTTAGGCTGTTCGTTACCGGTAGGGTCTACCTGCCAGATATCGTACTCATCATTTAACAAAAAATACTGGTCATTTTCCGTCCAGCCTGTAGTGCCGGCGGCATCAGGATAATCCGGTACATCATTCTCCGTGTCATAAAGCGGTACCTTAATTTTTGCGCTAATATTTTTTATATTTCCTGTGGCCACTTCATAAGTAAAATAGTTTTTTACATCCGGTTCGTACCAGTAAATAAATTTTCCCCGGGGTGATGGCTGCATAAATGCCGGCACATTCCTTTTCACCAGTTTTTTCAATCCGGTGGTGGTGCTGATCAAATAACCCGTCTGCAGACTCCGGCCTGTCCATTGTGAAGCGATCCTGTTTCCTTTAGTGGTATTGGCCAGTACATAATCTGCATTCCCTTCATCAACAGGGGCTATATTCTCGGCGTTCTCATCACCCAGTTGTACTATTTTATTGCTGCCGGGAATGGTTACAGCAAGGTAGCTGCGTTTTAATTCAAGGTCCAGTTGCTTCAATTGCCGGGGCTGCAGGTAATCATCATTGTAATGCCATATATCGAGGTGAGACAATTCAAAATCTACCAGCATTGTATCCTTGGGCGGTTTTATGGCTGCCACGCCAAAGAATAATTTCTTACCATCTTTACTAAAATCGATGTTTCCATTTTCACTAACGGTATAGCCCAACTGCATCCCCTCCGTATGCTTATCTGCAAGGAGCCTGGCGCTATCCTGCCCCGGGCCATAATACCATAACTTATAAAATTTTTGCAATGATTTCGAACTGCTGTCCCTTTCTGCGACAAATGCCAATTGCCCGCCTTCTTCATCCATCGCATAATTTTTACAATCATTGAACCCTGTCATTATCGTATCCAGTGTTTGCGACCGCAGGTCATAGATCAGTATCATCGCTTTACCTGCGCGGTCCTGTGGGTTTTTAGTCGTTTCTATTAATAAGCGCGTACCCTTCTTGTCAAAATAGTATTCATTCACCAGTTTAAAAGTCTTTTCAGTACTATCGCCTGCACGACGGATAACCAGGTCAGTTCCTTCGGCTTCAGTAGTGGCAACGGGGTCATCGCTGGCTGCATCTGCCAGATCAACATTTACCGGTATTCCGTCATTGACACTTTTCTTTAATATTTCCTTCGCGGCTTTTTGAGCTGCCGCTATCACTACTTCCTTGTCAATTTTACCCTCCAACGAATCGATGGACTTCCTGATAATAGAATCGGCCAGTTTAGCCAGCATTTCCATTGTTGCTTTGGCCGAGTCTGTAGTCTTTTTTTTCCAGCCGGTATCAGGCAATGGTTTTTCCAAATGGTAAGCGATCCATCCGGCAGATTTTTCCGGTACTTTGAATGATTTAATACGGGCAATCTTAGTAACACTGTCTTTTCCTAACTCAACAATAGCCAGGGTGTCCTTAGGCATATCATCCGACTTTTTTTTCTTGATCCTGGCCTGCCGCGTCTCTTGAAATATTGGCTTAATTTTAAAAAAAACATAGCGGCTGTCATTACTGATAACTGCACCGCCCCCACGTGCAATTACTTTTTTGTATTTGTTACTGGTATTTTGAATTACCAGTTCGCCGTCGCCTTCCTGGGGGTTAACGGCATACACAATATATCTTCCGTCGTTGCTGATCAACCTTTCGCCAACACTTTTCCAGCCATCATACACCGAGTGATCCAGTGGTTTTTTATTTTGCGCGGTGGTGGTTGATAAGGCTGCAAATAATAGTGCAAGAAGAACAATATTTCTCATAAAAGGTGTTAGGTGTAAGTTTTGAAGGTGTAAGGTTAAGCGTTATAAATTGGTAACCGTACAAACATCCAGTATCAAGAATCAAGTATCAGAATCGAGTATCAAGTATCCCGTATCCCAGCATCCAGCCCATCATCATTCATCCAACCCTTCAATAAATCCCCAGTCATTTCTTAAGCTTACCAATTTTTCTCCTTCCAGTTTTGTTTGGTCATAATGACCGGCATTATTCTTTTGCCGGAACGCCTCATACAATGTAACTGCACAGGCTACCGAAATGTTCAGCGATTTAATTATCCCTACTTGCGGAATGATAAAGTTCCCGTCGGCCATGGCAATGATGTCTTCTGATACACCACTGTGTTCATTGCCAAAAACCAGGGCTACCGGTTCTGTTAAATTTAATTCGTGGAGACTGACCGCGTCCGTACTTAAATGAGTAGTGTAAATTTTTTTGTAATGCATCCGCAGTTGAGCAAAACATAATGCCGCATCCGTAAACTGGTGGATCGTGAGCCATTTCGCCGCACTGGAAGAACTTTTTGCACCCCATTTCCTGTGTGGCGGGATTTTATTATTTAAAATATAAATGTCCTGGATGCCCACTGCATCACAGGTACGCATAACCGCAGAAATATTGTGCGGATCAAATACGTTCTCCAGTACTACGGTCAGATCCGGCTGCCTTTTATTTAATACGGCTGTCAGCCGATCGTTTCTTTCAGGTGTCATATCAATGTAAAAGATAGTAAAAATAGGCATTTTCGCCTCTTCTTTATACCGCAATGCCGCTTGCAGGAGTTGTTATTTACCGGGCGAAAAATTTTACCGGCATTATATACACGCGCTAATTTGCAGTGCCTGGATAGGTTCCCTTTTATCAAAATTTTTACTCATTCCCCAAATCATTGCTTATTTTTAAAACAAATTTTTAGAAATGAAACACTTTATTGTTCTGATTATTGCGGGGAGTTTTTTAATAGCATGCAATAACCCTACAACGGTTACAAAAAAAGCCGATGTGCTCGCGGTTAATTTAGATACCACCATCAAGCCTGGGAATGATATTTTTATGTATGCCAACGGCGGATGGATAAAATCTAATCCAATACCCGGTGAGGAAAGCCAGTGGGGAATTGGCAACCTGGTAATTGAAGAAAATGCAAAGCGTTTAAGAGAGATCAGTGAAGCTGCAGCTAAAGAAAATGCGGCAAAAGGAACGGCCTCTCAAAAGATCGGTGACTTTTGGTTAACGGCAATGGATACCCTTAAAATTGAAAAAGACGGGATAAAACCATTGCAGCCGTACCTCGATAAAATTAATGCAATTACCGATACAAAATCATTGCAAACCGCTTTTGCAGAGCTGGACCAGGTAGGCGTGAACGGACCGATCAGTTTCGGCGTTTGGCAGGATGCTAAAAACAGTGAAGTGAATGCGCTGCAGATGTGGCAAACGGGCATTGGCCTGCCGGAAAGAGAGTATTATTTTAAAACTGATTCTTCCACAATAAATATCCGTGAGGCCTATGTAAAAAATATTACAACGATACTTGTAATGATCGGAGACGACAGTGTCAAAGCCAAAGAAGCGGCGGTAAATATCATGTCATTGGAAACTAAACTGGCACTGGTAAACCGTAAGTTGGAAGACCTGCGGGATCCATATGCCAATTATAATAAAATGGCTATTGGCGATCTTTCCAAATTATCGCCGCTGGTTGACTGGAACAACTACATGCAGGCAAATGGTATCGCCAAAACCGATTCCGTTATAATCGGCCAGCCGGAGTATTATAAGGAAGTCAATAAAGTATTACAAAACACCCCGATCGATACCTGGAAAAACATGATGCGCTATCGTTTGGTAAAAAGATTTTCAGAAGTGTTGCCGGATAGATTCGGACTGGAAATCTTTGAATTCGGCAAATTATTTTCGGGGGCCAAAGAACGTAAGCCACGCTGGAAAAGAGTTATCAGGGCAGAAGAAACTGCTATGGGAGAAGTGTTGGGGCAATTGTATGTGAAGGAATTTTTTAATGAAAAGGCAAAGAAACGTTATGAAGATATGGTTGATGCGGTAAAGCAAGCTTATGGAGAAAGGATCAAAAAACTGACCTGGATGAGCGACAGCACCAAGCAAAAAGCGCTGGTAAAATTGGCATCGGTAAAAAAGAAAGTTGGTTACCCGGATAAGTGGAAAGATTTTTCCGCCATGGAAATTGGCAAAGAAAGTTATTTACAGAATGTAGTGAATGCGGCTAAGTGGTGGCACCATTATGAAATAAACAAATTGGGCAAGCCCGTCGATCGGGACGATTGGGATATGACTCCGCAGACCTACAATGCCTATTACAATCCAAGCAACAACGAGATCGTTTTACCTGCCGGAATTTTTACTGTGCCTGGTTATAAAGATGAAGAATTAGATGACGCCACAGTATTTGGTTATGGCGGCGCAAGCACGATCGGGCATGAAATTACGCATGGCTTTGATGATGAAGGAAGGCAGTTTGATGAAAAGGGAAATCTTAAAAGCTGGTGGACAAAAGCTGATGAGGCCGAGTTTAAAAAGCGTGCGGAAGTAATGGTAAAACAGTTCAGCAGTTTTGAGCCATTACCGGGAAGTCATATCAATGGTAAAGCCACGCTTGGTGAAAACATTGCTGACCTGGGCGGAATACTGATCGCACTTGACGCATTTAAACAAACGGAGCAGTATAAAAAGAATGAAAAGGTAGCCGGACTCACACCTGTTCAACGTTATTTTCTAGGTTATGCATTGGGATGGATGGGTTATCCGACAGAGCGTTCTTTGAAAAATCAATTAATGACAGATGTGCATTCTCCTGCCAAGTACAGGGTAAACGGTCCCTTTGTAAATGTGCAGGAATTTTATACCGCGTTTGGTATTTTACCGGCAGACAAAATATATACCGCCGATAGCCTGAGGGTGAATATTTGGTAAAGAAAAATCAGAATATCAACAACACAAAGTGGCATGCGAACAGTATTAAAAAAAGACGAAAAAATATTATTGATCACCAGGCAACATTGGGTTAGGTTGGTACTGCCCATATTTGTGTGGGTAGTTGCCGCTACGCTTTTATTGTGGCTGGTAGAAAATAAGACGACCGGCTTTATTATAACCCTTGCGGTTGCTATTTATCCTTTGTATGAATACCTGAATTATAAAAGTAATCTTTGGTGCGTAACTAATCTTCGGGTGGTGGATGAAAATGGTTTTTTTAGCCGCCATTCAAAAGAAAGCCCACTGGATAAAATTAATAATGTAGAATACGACCAGGGCATCTGGGGAAGGATATTCGGCTTTGGTGATGTGGACATACAAACAGCTGCCGAAATGGGTGAGACAACCTATGAACTCATTCATCATCCCAAATTACTAAAGGATACGATTACGCACGCGCAGGAAGAATATAAAAAAACTCAGATCAGCAACCAGGCAACAGAATTAGCAAAAGCGATCGCCGCGGCTAACAGGGGATCCGGGTCATCGCAACAAATGATCGCCGATGAGTTAAATAAATTATTTGACCTGTTACAGAAAGGTGCGATTACACAGGAAGAGTATATTTCGCAGAAAAGGAAATTGATGGCGACGTAGGGGCAACGCTCGTGGTTGCCTATTGGGACCTAATCTTATTTTTATTACATTTTATGAATTCGTTGCAACGGGCAGGAGTAAGCCCGGCCCCAACGTTCGGTACTGTTCCGTGTTATTTTGCCCTGTGCCGGTTAATTAATACTTCTTGAATTTCGCTGAGCGTATGGCCCTTTGCCTGCAATAATATCAGGTAATGAAACAACAGGTCCGCCGCCTCATTTTTAAAAAGTTCTTCGTTGTCATCCTTTGCTTCAATTACTAACTCTACTGCTTCCTCGCCTACTTTTTGAGCAATTTTATTAATGCCTTTTTCAAATAAAGAACTGGTGTAAGATTTTTCTGATGGATTGTTTTTCCGGTCCTTTATTATTTCTTCCAACTCGAATAAAAAATTGTCATTGGTATTTTTTTCATTCCAGCAGGTATCGGCGCCTGTATGACAAACTGGGCCAACGGGCTTTACCTTTATCAGCAAAGTATCATTGTCGCAATCTGCTTTAATGTCCTGCAATAACAGGAAATTACCGCTCTCCTCTCCTTTTGTCCATAACCTGTTCTTGCTACGGCTGAAAAAAGTAACTTTTTGTAATTCCTGTGTCTTTATCAATGCGTCTTCATTCATAAATCCAAGCATCAAAACTTTTCCTGTAATACTATCCTGGATGATCGCAGGCACGAGCCCATCCGTATATTTGCTAAATTCAACTATCATATCCCTTTTGTATTTTCTGTTGATGGATTCCGTTCCTTTAACAGGTCCAGTAATTCTTCCTGCCGTTTTTCCAGCCTTTCTGTTCTTTTATCATTGCGCCTTCCCTGGTTATTGCGCATGGCGGCAAAGATAATAATGGCGACAACTGCTCCCATGGCTAAAAATGGCAAATTTGTATTCATAACCTTACACTTATCTTTTGCTCTGACAGGTATTTTTTTAACGCTGCAATTTCAACTTCTTTATAGTGAAAGATACTTGCTGCCAATGCTGCGTCGGCATTTGCCCGCTCAAATACTTCTTTAAAATGCTCCATATTTCCCGCACCGCCTGAAGCAATTACCGGCACCGGCAAGCTACCGGAAAGCGCCGCGGTAATGTCTAACGCAAAGCCGTTTTTAGTACCGTCGTTGTTCATGGACGTTAGTAATATTTCACCAGCTCCCAATGCTACCGCTTCTTTCGCCCACTCCGTTGTTTTTGTTTCAGTTTTTGTTCTGCCCCCGTTCAGATAAACATACCATTCTCCGTCCTCTTCTCTTTTGGTATCAATGGCCAGTACCACGCATTGACTGCCAAATTCGTAACTCAATCGCTTTACCAGGCCGGGATCCTTAAAAGCGGATGTATTTACAGATACCTTATCGGCACCATTTTTTAATAATACAGCCACGTCTTCAACACTGCTGATACCGCCGCCGACAGTAAAAGGTATATTGATGTTGGCAGATATCCGTTTAACCAGCTCTGCCAGTGTTTTTCTTTTTTCGATGGTTGCGGTAATGTCTAAAAAAACTAATTCATCCGCGCCTCTTTTTGAATATAATATCGCCAGGTCCACCGGGTCGCCGGCGTCGCGGATATCTTCGAAATTGATGCCCTTAACCGTTCTTCCATCCTTAATGTCAAGGCAGGGTATAATCCTTTTTGTAAGTCCGCGGCCAGCCGGGTGCGGAGGCAATTTTTCCAACAATTCATCGGGCGTTGAGTCTGTAATCATGCTAAACCTATGTTTCGGTTTTTTATAAAATCAATTGAAATATTTGTAAGTTTCCGGGGTGCCAGTCAAAGGATTAAGGGGCACTTTTCCCTGGTAGATCGCCTTGCCGATTATAGCGCCTTTACAGCCTGTCTCCTGCAGCAATATCACGTCATCAATATTACTTACACCACCGCTGGCAATTAAATTTACTTCCGGGTGTTCAGCGATTATTTCTTTATACAATTCGGGCGAAGGACCTTCCATGGCGCCATCTTTGGAAATGTCTGTACAGAAAATATTGGTGACGCCCAGGCCCAGCATCTTGCCAATAAAATCAAAAATATTTATGCCCCCGTCTTCAAGCCAGCCGCTTATTTTTATCTTCCCATCCAACACATCAGCGCCTATTAAAAACTTATCCGTGCCAAATTCCATCAGCCATTCTTCCAGTAATTCAGGATGCTTTACCGCCAGGCTACCAATGGTGACAATCGATGCACCTGCGTTAAATATGTTGCTGACATCTGTGATCGTTTTAACACCGCCGCCAAAATCTATAATCAGCCCGGTTGCAGCTGCAATATTTTCCAATACTTTTAAATTAATAATGTTACCTGCTTTTGCGCCGTCCAGGTCGACCACATGCAGCCTTTTTATACCCGCTCCTTCAAACTGTTTTGCCACTTCCACGGGATCATCATTGTATATTGTTTGCTGATTATAATCGCCCTTGGTAAGACGAACACATTTCCCATTAATGATATCGATGGCAGGTATGATGATCATGATATATTTATAAAATTTTTTAGAATTGTTTCTCCCACGGCCCCTGATTTTTCCGGATGAAATTGCACCGCGTAGAAATTGCCTTTTTCAAGTGCGGCACTATATGACAGTATGTAATCAGTGGTTGCGATCGTTTCCTCCCCTGCCGCCGCAAAATAACTATGGACCGTGTAAACAAACGCATTGTCGTTTAGTCCATTAAACAGTGGTGACTTGTAGTTATAAATATTGTTCCAACCAATTTGCGGGACCTTATAATTTCCGGTTACGGGCATTGGAAATAATTTAACAGGTTCGTCAAAAATTCCCAGGCATTCCGTGTTGCCTTCTTCAGAGTGCCTGCACATTAGCTGGAGCCCGAGGCAAATACCCAAAACAGGTTGCCGCAAAGAAACGATCAGTTTGTCCAGTTCCCTTTCTCTCAAATACTGCATAGCTGGATTAGCATGTCCAACCCCGGGGAATATGACCTTATCTGCACTTTGTATCAACGCAGTATCATCCGTAACAATGGATTCCACGCCGATGCGCTCCAGTGCGTACTGCACACTCTGCACATTGCCTGCATTGTATTTTATAATTGCTATCATAGTGGTTATTGTAATATCCTGATGCTAAAGCACTCCCTTTGTGCTTGGCAAAGAATTATTATTAATGTCTTTTTTTACAGCCATTTTTATCGCTTTGGCAAATGCTTTAAAAATAGATTCGATCTTATGGTGTTCATTGTCGCCTTCGGCTTTGATATTCAGATTACATTTGGCGGCATCGCTGAAAGATTTAAAGAAATGAAAAAACATTTCTGTAGGCATTTCCCCTACTTTTTCTCTTTTGAAATCTGCTTCCCATACGATCCAGTTGCGTCCGCCGAAATCGATCGCTACCTGTGCCAGGCAATCATCCATCGGCAATAAAAATCCGTACCGTTCTATGCCGCGTTTATCGCCCAACGCCTTTACAATAGCCTCTCCCAGGGCGATACCGGTGTCTTCAATACTATGGTGCTCATCAATGTGCAGGTCACCCAGGCATACGATGGTCAAATCTAAATTACCATGACGGGCGATCTGGTCAAGCATGTGATCAAAGAAGGCCAGTCCTGTTTTAATATTTGCTTTGCCGGTACCATCCAGGTTTACCTCAATCTTTATTTTAGTTTCGTTTGTGTTGCGCTCGTGTATAATTATTCGTGGTGGCGCTTTCAGGTAACTATAAATATCTTTCCAGTCAGGTGATTCCAGCAGTACTACCTCTTTCTTTAATTGATCAATGGTATCACTGATTTCTGCGGCACCCAGACCAGCTTCATTATTTAACCAGAACCCTTTGCATCCCAGGTTTTTTGCCAATTGCATATCAGTGATCCTGTCGCCAATCACAAAAGAATTTGCCAGGTCATAGTTTTTGTTATTCAAATATTTGGTCAGCATCCCCGTGCCTGGCTTGCGGGTTGGTGCATTGTCTCTTGCAAATGTTTTATCGATGTAAACATCACTGAAGCTGATGCCCTCACTTGCGAGCGTTTGAACGATAAAGTTATGAACTTGCCAAAAGGTATCCTCCGGAAAACCTGCCGTGCCCAGGCCATCCTGGTTAGTCACCATTACCAATTCATAGTCCAGCTCCGTAGCTATTTTACTCAGGTATTTAAATACTTCCGGATAGAATTTCAATTTTGCAAAAGAGTCTATCTGGTAATCAGGCGGGTCTTCTTTTATCAATACCCCATCCCGGTCGATGAATAATATTTTTACCGGTTTTATCGTCAAAGCCGTGGGTGTAATTTCACTTGATTTTACTTCATCATCCTTACTCATATAGCTTAAATAATTTTATTAACTGAACATTTTCCTCCGGTGTGCCAATGGTAATTCTCAGGCAATTTTCACACAACACTTCTTTACTCCGGTTGCGCACAACCACTTCATTTTTTGCAAGATACTGGTATAATGCATTGGCGTCTTTTACCTGCACCAATATAAAATTAGCATCGCTCGGATACACTTTTTCTACGAATGAAAATTTAGCCAATTTACTGGTAAGCTGGTCTTTTTGCAAAACAACTTCTTTTATCCAGGCATTCACCTGGTCGGTGTGCTGCAATGCTTCCAGCGCCAGTTCCTGGGATGCTTCATTAATATTATATGGCGGTTTTACTTTATTGAAAAGACCGATAATTTCCATCGAAGCATAACAGAGGCCTAAGCGTAAGGCAGCCAATCCCCAGGCCTTGGAGAATGTTTGCATTACGATCAAATTAGGATATTCAGTGAGCTCCTGTATAAATGTTTTTTGTTTGGAATAATTTATGTAAGCCTCATCGATTAAAATAATTCCCGGGAAATTATTCAACAGCAATTCGACATCGGCCCTGTTCAGGTTATTGCCGGTCGGATTATTGGGTGAACAGAGGAACAACAATTTTGTGTTGGTATCCACCGCATTCAATATCCCCTGTACATCCAGCTGGAATCCGGGCAGCAGATTTACTTTTCTAATCTCAACATCATTGATATGGCCGCTCACTTCGTACATGCCGTAAGTCGGCGGACAAATAATGACATTATCCTTACCCGGATCGCAAAAAATCCGGTAAGCGATATCTATCACTTCATCACTGCCATTACCAATAAATATATGCTCCGCTGGTACGCCTTTAATCTTCGCGATAGCAAATTTCAATTGCCATTGCAACGGATCCGGATACCTGTTGAAGTTATCTTCCAGCGGTGATCCATAAGCATTTTCATTAGCGTCCAGCAACACCGAGGCTTTGCCTGTAAATTCATGACGCGCCGTTGAGTAAGGCGCCAGTTTTTTAATATTATCACGAACTAGCGCATTCACGCTGACAGCCCCGGATCCCAAAGGCACCCTGGCCGGATCGTTTCCATTTTCAGCATTGTCCATTTTACTTTTTTTAAATAAGATTTTGATCAGGTTTGTTCTTCACTGCTGCACTGTCATTTTCCTGCATGTCTTTTAAGCGCACTGTAACAGCATTTTTATGTGCATCCAGCCCTTCGGCGGCAGCCATCATTTCTACGGCAGTCCCAATATTCTGCAGGCCATCTTTAGTCAGATACTGGTAGGTGATCTTTTTTACAAAGCTATCCAAAGATACACCACTGTATGCCTTTGCATAACCATTCGTTGGCAAAGTGTGATTGGTGCCTGACGCATAGTCACCTACGCTTTCGGGTGAGTAGTGCCCCAAAAATACACTTCCGGCATTTATAACTTTACCGGATAATTCCCTGGCACTACCGGAAGCAATGATCAGGTGTTCAGCCGCGTATTCGTTCAACAGTTCAAACGCCATATTTACATTTTCCATGACTATGAACCGGCTGTTTTGCAAGGCTTTCGCTGCGATGTCTTTCCTGGAAAGTAATGGAAGCTGGCGGTCGATCTCACTTTTTATATTCGCGGCTATCAACGAAGAGCTTGCTACCAATACTACCTGGCTGTCCGCTCCATGTTCTGCCTGGCTCAACAGATCGGCAGCGACAAAGACAGGGTTGCATGTTTCATCCGCATATACCGCTACTTCGCTCGGACCGGCGGGCATATCTATTGCCAGTCCTTCCCTGTTAACCAATTGCTTTGCACAGGTAACATATTGATTGCCCGGACCGAATATTTTGTTGACCTGCGTAACAGAAACTGTTCCGTATGCCATAGCCGCGATCGCCTGTACACCCCCGATCTTGTAAATATTTTTTAAGCCCAGTAACTGCGCCACATACAGCACCACTTCGTTTACTTTACCATTTTTATCGCAGGGCGTACAAACAACAATTTCTTTACACCCGGCTATCAAAGCAGGTATGGCTAACATCAACAACGTTGAAAATAAGGGTGCCGTTCCTCCCGGAATATATAAACCTACTTTCTGGATAGCCACCGATCTTCTCCAGCAAAATACCCCTGGTGTAGTTTCGATCTCCGCTGCTTCCTGTACCTGCGCACTATGAAATTTTTGAATGTTGTTTGCTGCAACCTGTATCGAAGTTTTTAACTCATCGCTTACCATTGTGGCGGCTTCCTTCATTTCCGAAATGCTAACCTTCAGGTCATTCAACGCTATTCCATCAAACTTTTTTATATATTTTTTTATAGCCGCATCCCCCGTCAATTTTACATCCGCCAATATTGCGGATACTACTTCTTCCAGGTCCTTGCTGTCGAAGGCGGGCCGCTGCAATATCCCGGGCCATTCTTCTTGTCCGGGGTTGATAAAAATTTTTTCCATAATAATTTACAAATGCCCTCTCATTAGGTATCGCCTGAATCACTTTGTCTTTACACGATCATCTTCTCGATCGGTATTACGATTATTCCTTCCGCTTCAAATTGTTTTAACTTCTCGATCACTTCCCAAAAATCATTTTCATTCACCACACTTTGTACGCTGCTCCACCCTTCTTCAGCCAATGGTACTACCGTCGGACTCTTCATGCCCGGCAAAAGTGCAAAAATATTTTTTAACTGGTGATTGGGTGCATTCAATAAAATGTACTTATTATTTTTTGCTGTTTTTACGGCATTGATGCGCAACAACAGTTTTTCCAATATCAATTTATTCTCTTCAGATAAATTTCTGTTGGCTGCCAGCACTGCCTCTGATCTCAATATAATTTCCACTTCTTTTAATCCATTCGTAAAAAGCGTGCTGCCGCTGCTCACCAGGTCACAGATAGCGTCAGCAAGGCCTATGCCGGGTGCAATTTCTACTGAACCACTGATCTCATGGATCTCCGCTTCAATTTTATTTGCGGTTAAATATTGTTGCAGGATAGTAGAATAAGTGGTTGCGATTTTTAATCCCTGCAGATCATCCGGAGATGAATACTGCATACTTTTGGGCACAGCGATACTCAGGCGGCATCTTCCAAAACCCAGCCTGTAAACGAGATCGATCTCTTTATCTTTTTCCACCAACACGTTTTCGCCAACGATGCCAATATCCGCAACGCCATCATACACATATTGCGGAATATCATCATCCCTTAAAAAATAGACTTCGATCGGAAAGTTAAAAGCAACCGCCTTCAATTGTTTATTACCGTTGTTTAATTCTATTCCGCACTCTTTTAATAACCTTATAGAATCTTCGTACAGCCTGCCTGATTTTTGAATTGCGATTTTCAGCATATTTTATTTTTATCAGATGTTATAATCCAGCCAATGATGGTTGAATGTGTTTATGAATATTAATTATTTTGTATAAAGATTTTACCGGTTTCTCTTTTTGATACTACCAGACAGAAAAAGGGCTTACCTTTTGAGTAAGCCCTTTTTTGAAAATATGTTTGATCATATACAAATCAGCATAGCTTACCCTTCGGTAAAATAATGATGATGGTGTGTATGAGTGATTTGATTCATTTGAATTGCAAAGTAAAGGTTGATAAATTATTTTACCAAATAAATTTAAAAAGGATCTGCCACTATACCCAAACCGGGCAGTTCGTTGTAAATGATCTTACCATAATCAAAACCCACCCCTTTAGCCGTATCTTCCGCTAACAAAAGAGGCCCGTCCATATCGATGTAATCCGCCATAGGGGCCAGGTGGGCTATAGCGGCGGTGCCAACCGAACTTTCATTCATACACCCGATCATTACCGTCATATTTAGTTCACGGGCTTTCTTTATCATTCTGCGGGCAGGCGTTATGCCGCTGCATTTGGTTAATTTAATATTGATGCCATGAAAATGTTCGTGGCATTTCTCCACATCTGCCTCTGCAACGCAGCTTTCATCGGCAATCAGCGGTAGCGATGATTCTTTGTACAATGTTTTCATGCCCGCCCAGTCATCTTTTGCCAACGGCTGCTCAACCAACTCTACACCCAATTCTTTCAACAAAGGAATTTTTTGCAATGCCTGTTCCAGTGTCCAGCCTGCATTCGCATCTACCCTGAATACCGAGTCGGTATGATGCCGCAATGCTTCTACCATGGCTATATCATTCTCCACGCCGACCTTTATTTTATAAACAGGCCACGGCCGTTCCTTCATTTTTGTTACCATGTTTTCGATCGTGTCTATACCAATGGTAAAATCTGTAACCGGGCTCTTAGCCGTATCCAGTCCCCACAATTCATGTAATGGCTTTCTTTTTATTTTTCCATAAATATCCCAGCCGGCCATATCCAATGCGCAAACCAGGAAAGAATTTATTGGGAACAAATGGTGCAGGTAATGCCAATATCGCTCCGGATCGGAGAAGGAAAATTTTTCTATAAAAATCCTTTTACGCTCAAGATCAGCTAGCATTTTTTCAATTGGAATATTGTAGTAACTGATGGCCGGCGCTTCACCATAACCAAGCACGCCAAAGTGGTCAAGCTCCACTATCAACGTAGGCTGGTGGGTTTTACTACCCTTGGAAATCGTAAATATGTTTTTAAACAACAAATTAAAATACTTAGCTTTAACCTTCATGATTTTTTAAAGTTACTTTACTATTTCAAAGTAAAGTAATATTAACCTGGTACGTTATTATTTATCCTAACTTGTTTTTTATGAAAAAATGTTTACTTGCTTGCCTATTTGGAATTTGTTTTATTCCTTTATTCTCCCAAACCATACATACCGGGTCATTATCTGCCACAGATTCCACGTTTAACAGGCCCGATGAAGGAGCGCCTCCAACAACCTTGTCCATTACCGGTACGGCTGTATCTTATGATACTTTTACCGTCAATATTGCTGTTCCCAGTCTTGTTACTTTCTCCACCGTAAGCGTATGGGATAACTTTATCATCCTGTACGGTACCGGCGGCTTTAACCCGTTAGCGCCACTGGAAAATGCGTTGGTTGCAAATGACGACGAGAATGGCCCTAATGCCGGCTTCACCTATGGTTTTACTGCGCCCGGAACGTACACAGTAGTTATTTGTTCTTACAAGAATGATGTTACCGGCGGATATGTAGTTACTACGTCCGCTCCTATTCCTTTGCCGTTAAAATTACTTTCTTTTACAGCCGTTAAAGCTTCCGGCAATACAAATGTAGTAAGATGGTCGACTGCGGATGAAAGCAACCTTACTGCATACCAAATGCAGGTGAGTACCGATAATAAGACATTTACTGATTTAAAAAGTGGCAATATTGCAGCAAAGAACAGCAGCACCGTTACATCTTATAGTTTCACCGATAATAATCCTGCTGCGGCTTATAACTACTACCGCCTGAAAATAACTGAACGTTCCGGCAAAATAGCCTATGGCCCGATCGCACTTGTGAAAAACATGCAGACCGGGTTAAGCAACCTGCAAATATTTCCAAATCCTTCGTCCGATTTTATCCGGATCGAATCTAAATCGATGGTCAATAAAAAAGCTTTTATTTCAATAATCAGCACCGGTGGTGAGATACTTCAAAGCAGGCAATATAGCTTTAGCAACCAGGCAGTTTTGTCAATAGATATTAAAAGCCTGCCAGCTGGGAAATATTTCTTGAAAACAACTGTAGACAATGACCAGCGCGTGTCTGTTTTTATAAAGAATTAAATACTCACTGCAACATAATAAATCGGGCTATTGAGATGTTAGTAATAACTATCACAATAGCCCAATTTATTTTAACTCTTTAAAAATTAACGTCACTATTATCTCCCACTCGCGGTAACGTATATCCGCAGCTCTTTGTTAAATGCTGTGTTATTCACCAGCTCTTCCAGTGATGGGTGCATCCGGTACTTCCAGTAATGTTTCGGATCGGCAGGTATATTAATGCGCTCTTCGTTTGGATCGTCCCGTCTTAGTGTTTCATCTATTCCCATTATATCCTGCAACTGGAATATACTCCACATGGCAGGGGAATATAAATGTTGAATCACTATTTCTTTATTGATTTTTGGTTCACAATAAAAAGGTGATTGTCCGTAGTGGCCCAAAATAATATTGTAAAAACGTTGTGTTTTTGCCTGATCTTCTTCCCACCATCCGCGGATCGTACTCATATCGTGTGTAGAAGGCGTAACCACTGACAGGTAAGGCGCATCGGCGGGATGAAAAAATTCTGTATCCGGGTCCTTGGGCATACGCTGGATCTCCAGGCTCAATACGCCGAGTTGTTGCATTACATCCGGTACACATGCCGGCACCATGCCCAGGTCTTCTCCACATACCAGCATATTGGTACTTCTTTTTAATTCCGGCAATTTATTCATGGCTTCCTTTTTCCAGAAATCATCCTGGCGCTGGAAGAAATAATTTACGTACAGTTGTTTTAACCGCTGTTTCGAATGGTCGTCCAACTCCCTGAAAGAGGTGGTTTGTTCCATATTGATGCGAAAATGAAACTGCTGCATTTGCGAACCTTCCTCCTCAAAAAAAATCACGTTGCTGATCATATCAAACAACCCGTTTTTGATCAGTTGATGTTTTGGTGAGTCTGGTAACTGG
>JBDSLD010000104.1:0-36976 GCA_039916545.1 Ferruginibacter sp. | reverse complement strand
TTGAGGAATCCGCGAATGATCTGTCAGACAATGTTAAGTCATTGGGATTTGACCTGGAAAAACTAAAGCTTGAAAAGAAATTGCGTGTTGACCATGTACGCATCGAGCGCGCAGAAATAGAGGAAACAGGCGAGTACGACCTGGAAGGGTTATTTATCCGCTTGAATTACGCGATCGACTCTATTGGCGCAAAACGCGTCGTGCTGGATACAATAGAATCTTTATTTGCCGGTATGGATAATATGTCATTATTGCGCTCTGAGATACGGCGTCTATTCCATTGGTTAAAAGAAAAAGGTGTAACGACAATTATTACCGGGGAAAGAGGAGAAAATTCGTTAACAAGGCAGGGGCTGGAAGAATATGTTTCTGATTGTGTGATCTTACTTGATTTTCGCGTAATTGACCAGATCGCTACCCGCAGGCTGAGGATCGTAAAATACAGGGGATCCACACATGGCACCAATGAATACCCGTTTCTTATTGACGAAAGCGGCATTTCAGTTATCCCTGTAACCTCACTCAAATTAGATTATAAATCTCCGGTAGACATTATTTCTACCGGCCTTCCGGCGCTGGACAATTTATTTACCCGAGGAGGAATTTACCGGGGCAGCAGCACACTGATAACGGGTACGGCCGGTACAGCCAAAACAATTTTAGCGGCCCATTTCGCTATGAGCAGCTGCAGGCGAAACGAGCCCGTATTGTATTTTTCTTTTGAAGAATCACCTGAACAATTGGCGAGGAATATGGCGGCTATCGGGATCAACCTTAAGCCACAAATAAAATCCAAACTGTTGCTTATCCATGCTTCCCGGCCGTCTCAGCAGGGCCTGGAAATGCATTTACTGGTACTCCATAAATTAATGGCCGAGTTTAAGCCAAGAACCGTGATCATAGATCCGATCAGCAGTTTGATCACCATTGGTAGCAGCAGTGAGGTTCGTGCAATGCTGGTAAGGCTAATGGATACACTTAAGACCAATGAAATAAATGCACTGTTTACCTCTCTTACCCACCTGACCAAAAATGAATTTAATGACGCAACGGTGGATGCGGTTTCTTCGCTCGCTGACAATTGGATAAACGTTAAAAATGAAGATAGGAACCATATTGTCAAAAGAAGTTTATTGATCGTAAAAGCCCGCGGCATGGGCCATTTTAGTAACCAACAGGATTTTATTATTACAGACAAAGGCATTAAATTCCTTGACAGCGAGAAGGGCTAATTTCATTTCAAATTAATTCGTAAATACCACCAGGATGGCAAAAGAGCAAAAATGGGAACTGCGGTTATATATAGCAGGGCAAACACCTAAATCAATCCTCGCTTTAAAAAATATCACTAAATATTGTAAGGAACACCTGGCCGGAAAATACTCGATTGAAGTAATTGACCTTTTAAAAAATCCGCAGTTGGCTGAAGGAGACCAGATATTCGCCATACCGACGCTCGTTAGAAAGTTTCCGGAACCGATAAGAAAAATCATAGGGGATCTTTCCGATGAAGAACGGGTATTGGTAGGGTTAAATGTCCGGCCGATGAATCTTGAAAAAAATGGCTGAAATGAAAAAAAAATCTGTTACTACATTGATCCCCGAGGATAAACTTATCCTGCAATTGTATGTTTCCGGCATGTCTCCCAAATCAATGGAAGCCATAGGGAATATAAAGCGGTTGTGTAATGAACATTTGGAAGATATATTCGAGCTGGAGATCATAGATATCTATAAAAACCCCGAAACGGCTGCAGAACAACATATTATTTTTAGCCCCTCCCTTATTAAACGGCTTCCTTTGCCAAAAAAAACTTTGATCGGCACGCTTTCGGATACTGAAAAAGTTATAAAAGCATTAGGTATAACTTTTAAACAATAATGTATGGCTGACAAATCTCACCCCGATTCATTAATGAGGATAAAAGAACTGGAAGATCGCCTGGAAGAGTCAGAACAACTTATAGAGGCCATCAAAGCGGGAGAGGTTGACGCATTTGCAATAAATAAGGAGAACCGGTCGGAAATATACACCCTTCAAAGTGGCGATTATGCCTACCGGATACTGATCGAAGAGTTTGGAGAAGGCGCGTTAAATGTAACAGAGGAGGGCCTGGTAGTTTACACCAACCCTTATTTTTTAAACCTGCTAAAATTACCTTACGACAAAGTGATCGGTGCTACCATTTTTGATTTTATCGATCCTCTTTCTGCAAACGAATTTAACCGGCTTTTTAAAGACTCCCTGTCCGGAAAAAGTAAAGGCGAAATTAATTTAATGGTAGGTGACACTATTATTCCGGTCTATATTTCCTTGACTTCCCTTCAGCCAAAATTGGCCACTGTTGGAATTATCATTACTGATTTCACCGAAAAGAAAAAAAATGAACAAACGATTTTAGCCTATCAAAAAGATTTAGAAAATAAAAACCTGGAGCTTGTCCAAAGTAATGCTGAACTCGCCTCATTTGCGTATATCGCTTCGCATGATTTACAGGAACCCTTACGGAAAATTCAAACCTTCGCTACAAGGATCGTAGAAAAGGAATATAAAAATCTATCAGAAAATGGAAAGGATCATTTTAACAGGATGCAGGTCGCGGCCAGGCGGATGCAAACACTGATAGAAGACCTGCTCACATATTCCCGCACCAATACGGTGGAACGAAAATTTGAACCCACTGACCTTAATAAACTCGTTGAAGAAATAAAAGCTGATTTAAAAGAAGAGTTACAGGAAAAGCATGCATCAATAGATGCAACAGAAATGTGTGAGGCGAATATTATTCCATTCCAAATTCGCCAGTTGTTGCATAACCTCATAAGCAATGCCCTTAAATTTTCCAATCCCGGGCAGTCACCTCATATCAAAATAAAAAGTGTAATTGCCAATGGCATTAAACTTAAAAATGATAAGTTATCGAACAAAATAAAATATTGCCACATCAGTGTTTCGGATAACGGGATCGGCTTTGAACAACAGTACAGTGAAAAAATATTTGAATTGTTTCAACGCCTGCATGGCAGAACGGAGTATAACGGTACGGGCATAGGTCTGGCCATTGTAAAAAAAATTGTGGACAACCACAATGGCATTATCACGGCCAAAGCGGAGATAGACAAAGGCGCAACATTTGATATTTATATTCCTGCGGATTGATGGAAATGTTGTAAAAGCTGTGCCTGGATTTCTTCTCATAGCTACAATAGCGGCCCGCATATTATATCAAGTCCTTAAACTTACAGCACTATATATTTTATTCTAACAATATTTTGTCCCTGACGGGATGTGGAGCATATCATGAAATTGACGGCTCTCGAAAAAATAACCACTATTCAAAACCTCAATATTACGTTTCTTACCCAACCGCAATTATCCTCCCTAAAAAATTGGTACCACTCACCTTCACAGAGAAAATAGTTCATTTACCGCTTTTCGATAACATTCGTTAACGGTATAAAAAAAAGGGAAAAACACCCTTGCATCAATAATATATTTTTTTAATCTTTATGAACCAATCAGGATATGCATGTTACGAATCATAGACATTGAAATCAAACATTTAAAATAAAATCATGAAATCGCCATTAGTTCCCATCAGCATTATTTCCATTTATAAAAACAATTTTGGTGACCTGCTTCCCCTGCCCGCAAGGATGGCGCAGTGTACGCCCGACACGTTTAATGCAATCGTGAAAATCGCAACCGATGTAGCTAAAAAAAACGGGAAATTAATTTTGAGTGACCTTTTCCGCAGTTACGATATGCAATCGCAATCCCACCAGGATTTTGTTTCAGGAAAGAAAAAAGCTTTCAGTCCTCCACCCGGCGGAAGCTTTCATGAAGCCGGCCGCGCATTCGATATGGATCTCAGCGCGATAAAAATACCGTTGGCAGATTTTTGGACCATCGCCGCTAAATATGGAATGGTTCCCATCATCAAACAACCCAAAGCAAATGTTTCGGAAGCCTGGCATTTTGACTGTCACGGCAGCCACGAAATCGTGTACAAATATTATGCGGATGGAAAGGGAAGTAATTTTAAACCCTACACGGCGGCGGCAGCAAGCGGGATCCTTTCCATCGGTGTACATGTCGATAAATTTGGTGCCAATCAGGATGAAGCCGCCATCCAATCAGGCCTGATCCGCCTTGGCAAGGAAATTGGCAATATTGATGGACAGATCGGGCGTAAGAGCCAGCAGGCATTAGAAGAATTAGGTGTGTCATTTAATTTAGCCAATGTAAGTGGCATGTTATTGCAGGTAGAGAACCTGGTACAACAAAAATTTCCGGAGGAATTTGTTATGCCTGTGACGTAACCATCGAAAAATAAAATCAGCCTTTTGTTGCTGCATCTTGTTATCGTGAGCCAAAACCAGCTCGCGATTTTTTATAAGGTAGCCAGGCCATCTTCCGCAGAAGATGTGTATTAATTCAACGACTTTGAAGATAAATCAATGTTAAACAAAAACAACCATTTGTCGTTAATAGCCCGTTTATGCCATCCATCATTCGGGTTTTTACATTATCATTGTGGTTTTTAGACAATCATAAATTGAGTTAATGAAATTAATACAACTTACCTGCCTGCTCTTCGCTATGGCAGCTGGCACAAACATTACGACAGCGCAAACATCTGCCCCGGCAACGAAATATGATTATTCCGCTGCATTTGCTCCTTTTTTCTATACCAAAAATGGAAACGAATACAGGGCCGCAACCGGTGAACCGGGTCCGAAGTATTGGCAAAACCGTGCAGATTATCAATTGACTGCCAGGCTTAATGATGAAACAAATGAAATTACAGGAACAGAAGTATTGACCTACACCAATAATAGTCCGTTAAAGCAGGGTTTTATCTGGATGCAACTGGATCAAAATCTTTTTAAACAAGATTCCCGCGGCAGTGCTATTGTTCCCGTAAACGGAAGCCGCAATGCGGGCCGGGGCCAGGTATTTGAGGCTGGCTATAAAATCAAATCAGTTAAAATATTGAGTGGGCCAAAAGCTAATATTGCCGCCGACATTAAATTTATGGTGGAAGATACCCGCATGCAGGTGTTTCTGCCAAAAGAACTGGCTGCCAACGGAGGAATTTTAAAACTAAAAATTGATTACTCGTTTATTTCCCCTGATTATGGTTCTGACCGCATGGGTATCCTGAAAACTAAAAATGGCAAGGTATTTACCGTTGCACAATGGTATCCGCGCATGTGTGTATTTGATGATATCAGCGGTTGGAACACTTTGCCTTATACAGGGCCAGGTGAGTTTTACCTTGAGTACGGAGACTACGATATCAGTATTACCGCCCAGGCAAAAGACATTGTTGTATGCTCCGGCGAATTGCAAAACCCGCAGGAAGTGTACACGCCACAACAATTAAAACGCTGGGCAGAAGCTGCAACAAGTGAGAAAACAGTGGTCATTCGCTCCGGTGCTGAAGTAACTGACCCTTCTTCACGGCCTGCCGGAAAAACGGAACTGACCTGGCATTTTAAAATAAAAAATGCCCGTGATGCGGCATGGGGCGCTTCTTCAGCATTTGTGATAGATGCAGCAAAAATGATTCTTCCATCAGGTAAAAAATCGTTGGCAATATCTGCCTACCCGGTTGAGAGCGATACCATTACAGGCTGGCGGCGATCTACCGAATTTGTAAAAAAATCAATTGAATATTATTCCAATAAGTGGTTTGAATATCCTTACACGGCTGCTACGGCTGTGGCGGGTGGACCAGGCGGAATGGAATACCCGGGCATTGTATTTTGTGGTTCCCGCGCTGGCGGACGTGGCTTGTGGGGCGTTAATGACCATGAGTTCGGCCATACCTGGTTCCCGATGATCGTGGGTTCCAATGAGCGCCTGTATGGTTGGATGGACGAGGGTTTCAATACCTTCATCAACACGCTCTCCACTGCTGGCTTTAACAACGGCGAGTTTAGACCAAAGGCCGCGCCGGACATGCACACCATCGGCAACTATTATACAGCACCTGGTTTAGAACCTATCCTTAGCAATGGGGCTGATAACCTTAAAGAAAGAAATAACGGAACGCTGTTGTATAGCAAACCAGGAGCAGGATTGGTATTGCTCCGGGAACAAATACTCGGCCCGGAACGTTTTGACCTTGCTTTCAAAACTTATATCGAAAGATGGGCGTATAAACATCCCGCCCCGGATGATTTTTTCCGCACCATTGAAAATGTTGCCGGTGAAAGCCTGCAATGGTTTTGGAGAGGTTGGTTTTCCAACACCTGGCGTCTGGATGTCGCTGTTCGCGACGTGAAATATGTTGATAATAACGACTTCTCAAAAGGCGCGCTGATCACATTGGATAATTTAGAGAAAATGGCCATGCCGGTGATCCTGGAAATTAAAACCCAGAGTGGCAAAACGGATCGCATTAAATTACCGGTAGAAATATGGGAACGCAACACCAGCTGGACATTTAAATATCCATCTACCGAAGAAATTGAATCAGTAACATATGATCCGGACAAAGCATTGCCCGATTTTAATCCGGAGAATAACAGCTGGAAAAAATAATAAAAAAGCTATCCTGGAAAGGGTAGCTTTTTTGTTTTATTTAATGCATCATTTCTTGAATATGTAAATCCGATTAATTTATACAATCAATCATTATGGAACCAAAAAAAGTGAACTCACAAAAAAATCAGCAACTGACAAAGTAGATGAATACATGCAAAATCTCAACCATCCGGTGGCCGCTGTGATGGAGACATTACGGAAGATCATTTTAAGTACTGACAAAGAGATCGGGGAAGAAATAAAATGGAATGCCCCCGCCTTTTTTTATATGGGAAAAATGAAGCCATTCGATCCAACAGAATACAAAAGACATATCATCGTTTTTAACCTGTTTAAGCAGGATTGCCTTCGGCTTGTTACCAAGCGGGGCTAAGATAAATGATTCAACCGGCCTGCTTGAAGATGACCATAAAGACGGGAGGCGGCTCGCCATTTTTAATAATATGGAAGACGTAACAAATAAAGAAAAGGCATTGCAAAAAGTTATAAAAATATGGCTGTCGATGTTGGACTAATAATGTTGACAGGTTACAAACAAACAGTTACATCCTCTTAAGCCTGCATCCTATCCTGCTAAGTCAAATTATTAATTGCCTAAAAAACAAATAGATTTTGATAGTCTTAATGCTCTTTCGGTACCCTCGAAAGCGGCTGTAACTTCATTTTGTAGAAATAAATCAACAACTTTTATTTATTTGCTTAAACCTTGAAAGGACTTTTTCTGAAAACTCAATTGGAAAATTTTTTTAATAGCCGATCACCTGATATACGATCTTTCTCCTCTTCCCAACGCTTATGGCTCGCTGCTTGCATTCAAACTGTCGTAAATAAATTTTGAAGTTGCTAATCATCGCTTTAACGCCATTCTTTTTTACAAAAGCTAAAAAATTTGCATGAAAAAAACAATCGTATTATCTTATGTCTTATTGTTTACCGTTGTAAAATTATTTGCACAAAGCCCTTTGCAAAACAGTGATATGAGGCAGGTACGCATCAATGACCTAAGCGATGACGAAATTGTTACTTACTATCAAAAACTGCAACAATCAGGTATTTCGAGTGAACAGGCATACCAGGTACTTTTGTCAAGAGGTCTGCCACAGGACGAATTAGCCAAATTGCAACAACGTTTACAAGCTTTTAAAAATACACAAAAGCTGGAGGGCAATCCGGCTAACAGCACACCAGGTAGAGCAACCGTACCGGATACTTCGGGTATGAACGGCAGGGGCGAAAACCGCAGCAGGTTGCTGACTGCTGCCGAAGAAGTGGATACAAGAGTTTTTGGCTCAGAGTTTTTTAATTCCTCCTCCCTTTCATTTGATCCTAATCTTCGGATAGCAACGCCAGTCAATTATGTTGTGGGGCCGGATGACCAGTTAATCATCGAAGTATTTGGCAGGAATGAACAAACCTACAACCTTACGGTAACACCGGACGGCAATATCAATATCCCTAATGTGGGTCCCATTTTCGTGTCGGGTATGACAATCGAAAATGCCTCGGCAAAAATCAAGGCAAAACTTGGGGCAACGATTTATTCCGCGATCAGGTCCGGCGGCACGAATGTGCAGATAACCCTTGGCAATATTAAGAGCATACGCATCAACGTTATTGGCCAGGCCAAAAAGCCGGGTACCTATACCGTATCATCCCTTTCCACCACCTTCAGTGCACTTATCCAATGCGGCGGGCCGAATAAAAGAGGCAGTTACCGCTATATCGAATTGGTACGTGGTAATAAGGTATATGACACAATTGATCTTTATAAAGTACTTGTGAATGGAATTGCAGACGATAATGTAAGGCTCATGGACAACGATATTATCCTTATTCCATTTTATAGGGAAAGGGTGATCATCGATGGACAGGTGAAGCGTCCTGGTATTTTTGAATTAACCCCAAAGGACAAGCTGCAAAACGTACTGGATTACGCAGGTGGCTTTACCGATTCCGCATACCGCTCTTCTATAAAGATCAGTCGCGTTACAGACCGGGAAAAACAAGTAGCAGATGTTGACAATGAACTATTTAACACTTATAAATTGCACGGCAGCGATAGTGTGCAGGTGGGCAAAATAATAAATCGCGTCGCCAACAGGGTAATTATTGAAGGCGCTGTAATGCGGCCTGGCACCTTTCAGCTAATACAGGACCTGACACTCAAACAACTTATTTTAAAAGCAGACGGACTGAAAGAAGATGCGTTTTTAAACAGGGGTATTATTACCAGGCTGCAGGATGACCTGACGCTTGAATCAGTTGCTTTCGAAGTAACAAGTATTTTAAATGGCACCCGCCCGGATATACCGCTGAAGCGGGAGGATAGAATAACTATTTCATCGATATCCGATCTTAAAAATAAAACCACGGTTGAAATACGGGGGCAGGTGCGTTTCCCCGGAACCTATGATTTTAAAGACAGCACATCAATAAAAGACATCATCTTCCAGGCAGGCGGCTTTACTGAAGCAGGCACCGGCAAACGCATTGAAGTTGCCCGCAGGGTGACCAATGGCAATATCGACAGCGGGTCAACCCGGATCGCCGAAATAGAAAATGTTGATGCGGAGAAAGGGCTCAAATACACTGGCAATAATTTTTACCTGCAGCCCTACGACCTTATAATTATACGCGATAACCCGGGTTATTTTACACAAAAAACAATCAGGATACAAGGCGAGGTGCTTTATCCCGGGGAATATGTTATCATTACCAATGATGAAAAATTAAGCGACGTTATTTACAGGGCAGGCGGTTTTAAATTTACAGCCGATCCAGCCGGCGCCTCTTTAAAAAGATTGAACAGGATCGATAGCCAGGCAGTTTTGCGTACACAAAATATCAGTAAACTATCTGCCACCACAAAAAATAATAATTTTGCTGACTCACTGACCAGGGAAGCGACCAAACCATCTGACCTAATTGGAATTAACCTGCAGGAAATTATGACCAACAGGAATATCACCAATAACCTGATCGTGGAAGACGGTGATGAGATCTTTGTGCCGAAGAAAAACCAGGCCGTTAAAGTACGTGGCGAAGCATTATTTCCAACCCAGTTTGCCTTTGAAGAGCGACTTTCATTAAAAGATTATATTGATAAAGCGGGCGGATTTACCTCCCGTGCACAAAAGCGAAAATCCTTTGTATTGGGGGCCAATGGTAATGCACGAAGAGTAAAGCACTTTTTATTTTTTAAAAGCTATCCTGCGGTTCAAAGCGGCGACGAAATTTTTGTACCGCGCAAACCAGACAGAGCAGGCCTGAGCACGGCAGAAGCCATTGGTGTAACTTCAGCGGGTGTGGGTGTATTGTCGGTAATAATAGCACTGTTAAACAACCTGAAAAAATAGCCTTGAACCTGGGCCTGGTTTTACATAATCAGGTTATTTTTGTTGGTGAAATATTGAGGCTGTTTTTCCCCAGGCGATAATTACGCTTTCTGTAAATGCGACTAAAAACGGATCGCTTTTCCGGCAGTGTTTTTGACTTTCATTGTAAACATCTAACTGTTTAGCGCAACATGACAGAGCAAACACAAGTTCCTTTAAAAGATATTATTGTAAAGTTGAAGCGCTGGGCAGGTTACATCTTTTCGAAAAAAATAATATTGATTTTATCTATGGTGGCCGGCGCTGGTATTGGCCTGCTTTATACTTTTTTAAAAAAGCCCGAATATACAGGTACACTAACATTTGTATTATATTCAGAAAGCAAACTTAGCGGCATGTCGGCCCTTGCAAGTCAATTTGGCCTTGACATCAACATGGGTAGCAGCGGCGCATTTGACGGCGATAATATTACCGGTCTGCTTAATTCCGAAAGAATCATCATACCTGTTATTTTGAAGGTACCCAAAGATGGTAAAACTACCTTGTTAAATACTTTTATTGAGCGGGAAGGACTTTTAAAAAAATGGAAAAAAAAGAGCAGGTTAAAGGATTATCTACCTTTTCCTGAGCAAAAAAGCGCTTTTAAACTAGTGCAGGATAGCCTCTTGCAGGAAGTATGCGAATACCTGGTTAAAAATAATTTACTGGTCGATAAGATCGATAAAAAGTTAAATTATTACCGGTTAAGAGTAAAAACACACGACCCGATATTATCCGTAAACCTTGCCAACTATATCGTAAGCGAGGCTTCTGATTTTTACATCCAAACTAAAACAAAACTGGCAAGACAAAACCTTGTGATGATAACCCACGAAGCAGATAGCCTTTCAACGCTTCTTCGTGGTATTCTTGTCAACAATGCCCAGAACACCGAGGTTAATTTAAACCCAGCATTCCAGGTTGCCCGGGCACCTTTGCAACAGGGCCAGCTAAGGCTGAACGCGGTTGGCATCGCATATGGAGAAGTAATTAAGAATCTTGAACTGGCTAAAATTACGCTGCAAAAAGAAACCCCGCTTTACCAGGTCATTGACGCGCCACTGTTGCCTCTGAAAAAACAACAGCCATCCATATTGGCGGGTATCCTGACTGGTGCATTTGTCGCCGGATTTGCTACCTTCATTCTTTTGTTGCTGAATATAATATACCGCGACACAATGGGCATTTAGAAAATGAAAATGCAGATCAACTATAAAAATATTGCCAGTTCAGGGATCTTTAAAAATTATATATTCCTGTCTGCCTACCAGGTCGTAAACTTCCTGGTACCATTGATCATTTTTCCTATCGTAATAAAAAAAACAGGCCTGGAAAATTTTGGCAAAATAGCTTTTTCGTATGCCTTTGTTAATTACTTTAATGTATTGACGGATTATGGCTTTAATCTTTCGGCAACAAGAAATATTGCAGTTAGCAGGCTAAATATTGAAGCCGTCAGGAAAATATATACGAGTGTTGTAGTGGCAAAATTGCTGCTATTTTTCATATCGGCCATTGTGTTCGCCGGGTTGCTGGGCATTCCGTTTTTTAGGGAAGAATATAAATTGCACCTGCTAAGTTTTACGGTAGTTGCTGCCCAGGTGTTAATGCCGCTCTGGCTATTCCAGGGTATGGAAGACATGAAATACCTGGCAATTTTTAATGCATTTGCAAAGATTTGTTTTGCCATCCTGATCATAGTATTCGTCCAGTTGCCGCAACATTATTTGCTGGTCAATTTTCTGCTTGGCATAGGAGGTATTATTGCTGCATTTGCATGTCATTTGGTGGCACGTCGCACCTACAAGATACATTTTGTGAGAATAACTGTCCGTGATATATCGAATGAGTTAAGGGATGGTTTTGTCCTTTTTTTATCTTCACTGGCAGTAAATATCTATGTCATCTCCAATGTTTTTATATTGGGCATATTTGCAAGTCCGCTGGTGGTGGGTTATTACAGTATTGCAGAAAAAGTATATTTTGCCATTAAGCAATTAACCAGCGTTTTTTCCCAGGTAATATTCCCCCGGATCTGTCAATTGGCAAAACAGTCCATCGATCAGCTGCTTGTTTTTCAAAAAAAAATATTTTTCCCTTTCCTGGTGTGCCTGCTATTAATTTGCCTGGTCGTTTGGTACTATGCCGGTTTTATCGGCAACTATTTTTTACCGGGTGATAGCGGGGACGTGCAGCTGCTTATAAGGATTTTCTGTATAGTTCCTATCATCGTGGCTTTTGACATCCCTGCCTTCCAGGCACTGCTTGCATTAAATGAAAAAGCAAAATATAGCGTCGTGCTTATCTCCGGTTGTGTGCTGAATGTGATCGCCAATGTTTTTTTGGCCCAGCGATTAGGTGCACTGGGCACCACCATCTCTGTGTTACTAACTGAATTGTACATTACCGTAGGTTTGATGACAATGTTTGGAAAAGTAATAAAAGCCAAAAAACAATTGCAAATGTTATGAAAAAACAGGCGATTTTTTTCAGCCCGTTCATGGCTTATTGTTTCACCTTTATGGCAGCGATGCTGGTGTACCTGCTTGACTGGTCTTACCTGTACCCTCGCCTGTCATGGCAACTGGTATGTTTTTTTGCCGGTACTTTTTTAATATCGTTTATCACTGCTTGTTTTTTCAAATCATTTAACCTGTTTGTTTATAATGAGCAGACTAACAAGATTCCATCCTTATCAATATTTTTTTTACTGGCCGGCTATTTCCTTGACTGCGCCTGGTCCCGCACGGTGCCATTTATCTCATTGGCTACAGGAGCCAGCACTTACGAAGACGTTCAACTCGACTTTGGGATACCTACGTTTCATGTCGTTTTAGTAGGTTACAATGCATTTATTTCAGTGTTTTATTTTCATACTTACCTGTCGCAAAAACGAAAGAGAACCCTGTTTCTTTTTATTATTTCCCTTGTATTGCCCCTGCTGATCATGAGCCGTATTACAATCACGCTGGCTTTTATAGGTTGCTTTTATATTTATCTTTTTTCCATAAGAAAACATTTAATGGCTAAGCTGCTTAAACTGTCGGCTATCGGCCTGTTATTTCTTTTCGGCTTTGGGCTGCTGGGAAATATTCGTACTGCGGCCGATGTGTCTGCAGATGATGTGTTCCTTGCCATCGGTGATGCCAGGGACAGTTTCCGGGAATCATGGGTACCTAAATCTTTTTTTTGGGGATATATTTATGCCAGTTCGCCAATAGCTAATTTACAATTGACCATCAACCATGAAAGCAAGTCGGCAAACAGCCAGGCGGGGCTAAAAAATTTTTTGATACACGAGTTGGTTTGGGATGCCGTAAGCAAAAAATATGACAACGCAACGGCTGGCGGACGCATTGGGTTTACCCAAATTAATGATGCCTTCAACGTCGGTTCTATTTTTGCCAGGCCGTATGCTTATATTGGTTTTACGGGTATGGCTCTGATGTATATTTTTATATGGGGCATTTCCATATTGTACATTTTGCAACTTGATAGAAACAGTAAATATTATGTAACGTATCTCTGCTTTTTCAATGCGCTTATAATATTGTGCGTATTTGATAATATGCTGACCTTTACACCATTCGCTCTTGTTCTACTGTTCCCATTATTTGATAAAGTATATTCATTACTCAATAAACGTAAAAACGCTTTATGAGTAGTATTAAGGTGACTATTTTGCTGGCCACTTACAATGGCGGACGTTTTATCAGGGACCAGCTGGACAGCATTGTACAGCAAACATATTCTAATTGGGAACTCCTGGTAAGTGATGATGCATCAACCGATGAGATGCCGTCAATCATTAATGAATACGCAACTTTACACAACGATAAAATAACAATACTGCCTGCTGGCATTAAAAACCAGGGCAGCGTTGCAAATTTCAACCGGCTCTTTAATGCAGCAAAAGAAAGCGGTGCCAAATACATAATGTTTTGTGACCAGGATGACTACTGGTTCCCTTCTAAAATTGAGGTTACGTTGAACAGGATGCTTTTGGAGGAAGAGCAACACGGAAAGGCCGTTCCCTTGTTGATACATACTAATTTTACTTATGCAGATGCAGGTCTTAAACCAATTGCCAGTAAGGCAAAATTTCATGCCCGTAAGCTACGACACCTGGGTTTACCAAATCTCATTATTCAAAATCCGGTCTATGGCTGCACATCCATGTTTAATAAATCCCTAGGAGATAAAATCTCCGACATACCTTCCTATGCAGAGAACCACGATTCCTGGATCGCCCTGGTAGCAAGCGCATTTGGCGAAATTATTTATATCCCGGAAAGTACCATGTTGTACAGGCAGCACGGCGGAAACATCTCTACACAGCATGATGATAACAGCATGGCCAACAGGATCAAAAGGGTATTTTTTGAAAAGAAGAATATCAAAGCGGTCGAACGTAAAAAAATAATTATTAGTGGCTTCGCCGGGATTTACGCAACCGAGCTGTCACGGGAGCAACAGGAAATGATCACGGATTTTCTCGCCTTCCTGAACGATCAGAAACCTGCACTTGCCATAGCGAATTTAAGACGGGGCGTACGCATGCAAACCGCCGGTCAAACACTGCTATTTTATCTTACAGCTATGCTTCGCCGCTAAGCAGGGGCTTCAATACCAGGGTATAAATATTGCTAACATTTTTGGACCAGGTGTAGGTTGAAAATAATCGCTTGTACTTTTCATGGTACAGTGTGCCATCGAAGGAAGGCGACGCGATAGTTTGCATCGCTGATTCAATGGCGGAAATATCATACGGATCTACATACCAGGCAGCATCACCATATATTTCCGGCAATACAGTTTTTGTAGACAGCAGGGATATTTTATCGTACCCGGCAGCTTCCATAGGTGGAAAACCAAAACCTTCATGCAGGCTGATGTAAATATTAGCGAGGCAATTTGCATACAGGTATTGTAAAAATTCATCCTCGACATAATCAAGCAAGACAACATTATTAACACTGCCGTTTATTAATTGCAATTTTATTGTATGGTAATAATTGTTGGCTGGCCCGGTTAGCAGCAACGCGTATTTATCACCAAAATTCTCCATGGCGCGGATAACAGCTGCTACATTCTTATGCGGATAGGTAGCGCCTACGCACAAAAAAAAAGGCCTGTTATTGGTTAATTCAGATAGCCTTGCTTTGTAAGAAACGGGAAACGATGCCTGCCTTTTTAAATGATCGCCTCCGTTGTAAATAGTCAAAATTTTTTCAGGCCTGGTACTAAAATTTTTTATCACCATCTGTTTTGTAAAACCTGAAATTGTAACTACTCTTTTACAGGACCGGAGAATTATCGGAAGAAGAAATTTCGTGTACACATATTGAAATTTGTGCTGACTGGGAAACTCAAAACAAATGAGGTCGTGAACCGTAATTACCTGGCTTTTGAAAAAAGGTGTTCCATGACTTGAAAACGAATATACCAGGTCGTATTTACGTGCAATAAAAGGTAAGACAAAAACATTCCAAAGTAACCGGTGTATAGAAACGAGGCGGTTAAAGCCACTTCTTTGAAAAGGAAATTTAATGACAGTGACATTATCAGCATTGAGCAACCCATCAGCCGTATACGCGAAACATGTATAATCAATTGCTTGTTCATCCAATAATATAGAAAGCCTGTTAAACACTTCCCTTATGTAAATACCGTTTCCATTGGGGTTACCCGTGTACATACAAGCATTCAGCAATATTTTTTTCTTACCCTTTTTTCTATTCAAAATGCAACAATTTTATGCAGGGAGGAGATGCGGGTCTGTTCGCTTTGATTGGTCCTGGGCAACTCCTGGTTTCATATTAAAATTAGCATAACTACCCGTTTTAACTGAGCGCGTCACGCTGTTGTTAAATGCTTGCCGATCCTTGTCAATGATCCAACCCCACTTACAAAAGTATTTTATTGCTGACATAATGTGGTAAAGCAATAATTTTTTATTGTTATAAGAACCCCGCTGGCATTCGTGCGTTATGCTTACAAAAGGGTAAAAAATAGTTTGGGCGATCTTGTGTATCCTGCGGGTAAGGTCCACGTCTTCCAGGTACATAAAAAATCGTTTATCAAAACCGCCTGTTTTAGCCAGGCAATTGGAACGCAAAAACATAAAACAGCCGGAAAGATTGGGTAGATTAATGCAATTGTCATAATTAAAACCGTCTATTTCGTATTGCTTGTTTTTTTCTGCCGCCCATTTAAAACTTCTAAAAAATCTCCTGCCAAACAGATCTATGGGCCCTGGTAACAATTTGCACAGCTTTTGTAAACTGCCATTTTCGTAATAAACTTTTGGCAACGCCTGGCCCACTGCCGGGTTTGCCTCCATGAACTCAAATAAATTGTCTACTACCGCGGGCGAAAATTTTAGATCGGGGTTTAGCACAATATGGTAACTAGATGCAAAAATTGCGTTCCTGATAGCGATATTATGACCTTGTCCGAATCCTACATTCTCAGAATTGTGCAGGTAAACTACACGTCTGTCTTCCAGTTCCTTTTTTAATTCAGTTTCTAACCTATTTGTCGGAGAGTTATCTATTAAAAACAGTTTTATCGTGTACCTGGTCCCCAGCACTGAGTTAAGAACGGTACGGATCTTTTCAGAATCATTTTTATAGGCTACGATTGATGCAGTCATGTCATACAACATATAGACGGTGTTTGCTATATGTATAGTCAACAATTTTGCCAATACGGTAAAGGTATTTTTACGATTACTTAAAGAAAAACTACGGTCAAATTGGGGAAATAGCGTGAGATAATTGGTCTATATGGGGACAGGCAAATATTGCATTAAGGCAACTAAAATAATTGTAGAAAGCTTACATCACATTTGGGAAAATGCCTTAATCCGAATGCCGGTTGAGTTATTGCCAGTTGAAGTTTCTTTCGGCAATAATTTCGGTGGGACTTATAAAATTCAGCCACTTTTTTAAATACATAAAAACTCCATACAATTTTCACTGTCTTCCTGCAATGGTTCGAACCTGTAATTGAAAGTCAGCAGGTAATCTAAACAAGCTTTTCTTAATTCCTGTGAATGAACCGAAAGAAAAATGGCAGGTTTTGATATTGAGATGATCTTTTCAGCACCTTTCAGTACGGCAACTTCTGCGCCTTCAACATCGATCTTCAGCACTTTTGGAAAACCCTCAATCTTATCGGCAATTGCATCTAAGGTTACCGTGGGGATAATTGAAATTTTCGTGTCTGAAGAACCGGCCATTTCACTATTTTCCAATCTCCCCATTGCAGTATTCGAACTCTCAATAAATTTGAGGATCGAAAGCGAATCGGAGCAGGCAGATGGAATAATGGTGACATTTGTAAGCTTGTTTATTTCCACGTGCCGGTATAGGTAGGAGATATTCCGGGCTAAAGGTTCGAAGGAAAAAACTCTACCCTGATCACCGGTTAATATTGACCCTAATGCCGTGTAGTAACCAACATTTGCGCCCACATCGAATATGGTGTCCCCTTTTTTAATCGTTTTTATAAATGCCTGGGTTTGCAACGGCTCAATCATATTGAAATACACGGTGGCGCCGCCGCCTGACCCACCATGAGCGCCTAAAATAAATTTTATCCCTTTTAAAGGCCCTCTAATAACCGGGTAGGAAATTTTGGGAAGCAACTTGCCGGAAAAGAAACTTGCGGCTGAACGTAATACATTAGTCATAGAGTAAAAATTAATAATGTAAAGAACAACCATAATTCAATACCTTCAAAATAAAAAATTCGTCTTTCGACCTAACCCTATATCAATTAGTGGAGGATGATAATTTTTTTTATTCTTCCAGAAACTTTTCCCTCACTTTTATCAACCCGGCAAAGGGAGATTAATTTACATGATTAACCTCGGTTCGATCCAGCGGCTTTTTCATTTTAATAACACATTATGCTCAAGCCCGAAAGGCTGGCGTTCCTGTTGCTGATAGTTAAACCTGCAATTGTGTTATCAAACAAAATGATAGCATATCTTCTCAAATTGACAAATACATTTAATATAGTATTTCATTATGATTTTGTACATTGTAAAATCGATTGATAAAATATTCCAACCCTTTAAATGTGACTGGGAGAGGCAACGCCATCCATTCAATTTAATCGTTCCTTCCAGGGTTAATGCTGGCCTTTTTATACTAAACAAAAAACTGAAACATCTTTGCTTCAAACCCTGCAACGTAATTTCCTGGTATAAGAGAAAAATTTACATTCTAAAAAAATGCTTTTTGATGATATATGGAAGTGCCGATTTCAAAACTGACTTTTATAAATAGAAAAACATATAGCATGCATTTCAGAGCGTCGCACGAAATTGATTTTAAAATGATGAATAAACACTCTTAAAATGCAAACACTATTCATTCCTCTTGTTATAATTCTTACACCAATTACTATTCTATTTTTTTTACTACGCTATTTCAAAAAAAGTAAAACTATCTCAACGTCATTAAAAATTGTCCTGGGGTTTGCGTTTGCAATAATTGGTTTATTGACATCATTTTATGCAATGATAGCTTCAATTGCCGGAATGAGTCAAAATGGAATTCGTTGTGCCACAGGTGCTGCTTTTTTTATCCCGTTAGGTTTTTTAGTGAATATAATTGGCATTCCGCTTTTGCTGGTCCTCTTTAAAAGCGCCAATTCTAAAACAGTGCACATTTAACAAATAACTTAATTGACAAAGAGTTGACAGATAAAATTAAAACGCGTGCAAGGATAAGTCCAACCGGCAGTTTTAACCAAAAAATAATCGAAGATCAGGCGCAAGTACATGGAGACACAGAATAAATATATATTTATCAATACATTACACTACCAATCTAAAATGTTGATTACGCAGAGAGACATCTTCCTTTCAACGTAGGACTGAATACGAAGAGAATTTAGAAGCACTAAGACCGGATATAATGAATTAGAGTAATGGACAATAACAAACTTGGCACAAAGCCGCATTATCAAATTTTAGATGGACTTCGGGGTGTAGCAGCTATTATCGTAGTATTCTTTCACCTTGCCGAGCCGCTTGCCAGCAGCCACCTTGACAATATTGTAAACCATGGTTACCTGGCAGTTGATTTTTTCTTTCTCTTATCCGGTTTTGTAATTGGTTATGCGTACGACGACAGATGGGGCAAATTAACCGTCGGAGGCTTTCTTCGTCGCCGTTTCGAGCGGCTGCAACCACTCGTTGTATTAGGCATGACGCTCGGCGCCATAGGCTTTTACTTTACCGATTCAACCATATGGCCGCTTATTCATACTGTTCCTTTATGGAAGTTGATCGTAGTCATGCTAATAGGTTTTACGGTTATACCTATCCCACTTTCTATGGATATACGCGGCTGGGAAGAAATGCATCCGCTCAATAGTGTTGGCTGGTCATTATTTTTCGAGTATGTAGCCAATATACTTTACGCGCTGGGACTAAGAAAATTATCCAACAAAGCGTTGGCTTGTTTTGTAGTATTGGCTGGTGCGGTGCTTTTGCATTTTGCTGTCACTAATTCCAACGGAGATGTTACCGGCGGCTGGACACTTAATGCCGAACATATGCGTGTTGGAATTACGCGTACGATATTTCCATTTTTTGCCGGTTTGCTTTTGTCTCGGATAGCACGGCCAGTCTATATTAAAAATGCTTTTTTATGGTGTAGTATACTGGTTGCGGCTGTTTTGCTTATGCCAAGAATAGGCGGTGCGCAACAGCCCTGGATGAATGGCTTGTATGAAGCTTTTTGCATTATCATTGTCTTTCCAATAATTGTATACATCGGTGCCGGTGGTGTGGTGCGTAGTCACACGGAAGATAAAATCTGTAAGCTCCTCGGCAATCTTTCCTATCCCTTATACATGACTCATTATGTGCTTGTCTATTTTTACGTAGCATGGGTAAGCAATCACAAAGGCGTTACATTATCGCAGGCCTGGCCCTATGCCCTGTTCACATTTTCTGGAGCCATCGTATTGGCTTATGCAAGCTTAAAGTTATACGATGAACCAGTAAGGGCCTGGCTGCGAAAAAAGCTGAAGTAGCTAAAAGGAAAAATATCATTTGTTATTTCCTCGAAATTTTCATGTGGTTGTCCTCTCTTTATTCCAGGCAATCCTGATAAACATGTAGCATCTGAATTGTTTACCCCGGGAGACAAAGGTGAAGAATTGCAAAACATTAAAGCAGTATATTATTGCGGCCCCTGGAATTACAGTTGACCAGGAAAAACCTAAAAAGCCACTTTAACATCGCACAGAATGACATATACAATTAACAACTAAAACCTAATAAACATGACTACAGAAGAAAACAAAAAATTTATGAATTCTTTTATCCAGGAAGTGATAAATAAGAAAAATTTAAATGCTGCCAATGATCTTGTGGCAGAAGATTTCACCGAACATATTCCATTTCCTGGACAGGAGCCCGGAAGAGAAGGATTAAAATTTGTACTTAATTTAATGTTTTCCGGATTTCCCGACATGGAGTGGACGGTGCAGGAACAAATTGCAGAAGGTGAAAAGGTTGTAACGAGGTTTACCTGGACGGGAACTCACAAAGGTGAATTTATGGGAATACCACCAACTGATAAAAAAGTTGAAGTTTGGGGGGTAGTTATTGATGTTGTTAGAAATAGCTTATTTTCTGAAAGCAGAATTATAATGGATAATATCGGCTTATTACAACAATTAGGTGTAATGCCTTAACCTCCGGAAAAAGATCAAGGATAAGAAAAATACTACAGCCAACTACAATGCAATTGTGAAAAGTAATAGTTGATCTATTTGCAAAAGGAAATAAAAGTACTCTTTAGGGTTACTCAAACCGGTTTGGAAAGTTTTCCAGATCATCCAAATTTTTAAAAGAGAAAGGTTGGAAAGGGAATGGGACATCTTCTTGGACAAAATCTGAAGCAGCTTCTTTAACACAATAATAAATCCTGATATGAAATTGCCAATACTTATAATTTGCATGAACACCCATCAGGCTAATTTTAATACAAGATCTGAGCTTACAGGGTAGCAAAGATTCGTTTAGAAAAAGCGGAAGACATTTCCAACACAAGCGATAAAAACCGAGCTGTCAGTATTTGAAAATGTCAAGACTTTTTAATAATTTACAAGAACGCTATAGAATTCTAAGGATAAGCAAAACTAAACCTACTGATATGAAATACTTACTTTCTTCAACAAATTACGTAGCGCTTATCTTTATAATTTTTTTACCGTCAATTTGCTTTTCACAAGTTAAATCAACTTATGTCGGCCTGAATGTAATAAGCGAATTTGAATCATCATTGGCAAATGGAACTCCCGGCGTAGGAATTACAATTGAAAGACAATTGACAAAACATAGTGGCATAGAGTCTGGCATATATTATCGAACCCATATTTATAACCAAACATTTATCACAAACAGTACAGTGTTTTCATTTTCAGTGTCGGAAAAGTACATCTCTCTTCCCCTGCTATACAAATACTATTCAAGAATCGTAAATCTCTCTGCAGGTGCCACTGTAGATTACTTTGCAGGCTGGAGCCAAAAGAGTGGCACGGATGGTTTAAAAGTAAATAGTCACTCGGTTGATCCTAATTTTGCTTTCGGCATAATGGCTAAAGCCGGTAAAAGTTTTCCAATCAATAAGCAATTATTTATAGAACCAGAATTGAGGTTTAATTACATTATGCCAACTTTAAGAAACTATTTTGGTATAGGTGTATCACTGAAATATAAGTTATAAATAAAAAAGCAGCTGTATGCTCAGGAGATGATTAAAAACCATGAAAGCTTAATAATGTAACATCGGGAATTCAGAATATAATTACCGGCGCTGCCATACTTATTGGTGATTTATGGACTGCATTTACTTTCTCTGCTTTAAGAACAAAATATAAATCCCAGCCTGAAATAACAGACCTGGAATTAAAAATCGCCCGGGGAAAAGATGAGCTCGCTGAAAAAGGTGCGGTAATTGAAATAAAAATTAGAGGCTAGCCAGGAACCTCTGCCCAAACTCGGATCAGTACTATATTGCTGTATTAGCAAAGGTTACAAATTCAGGAATTAGAAATCCTCTTGTTGATTTATTCCAGGAACCGCCCTTGACTGTATACGAAGTTTTCTTTAACAGTGGTGGACCAAGCGAGCAAACTATGCTTTTCCAAAAGGATTACTCGAATTAGTCGCTGGCATAAAATCATTCTGACATTGCCTAATATGCCCGGTAAGCATATCTGTTCTCCCGGGAGGAATCTATCTCCTCTACCTTTTTTTCCATCTATTTGGATTAAACCATTACACTTCTAAATTTACCTGGCAGGTAACTAAACCGCAAATTTTATTGCCGATCATATCATACTTTTTTATCGCTCTATCAATCAATATTCTTTTGTACAAATAAAGGGTAAATCCGCTCATAAAATAAGCATGGCACAAGACTAAGAACCAACGGTACACAACAAACTTATTAAACATTATAACTACATTAAGGATTCGTTTTATTTGGTAACCCTGTAACAAAAGCGAACACGACTTGTAACAAAAACGTACACCTCAACTGCCCAGCTTTTTCCAATTATTTGGTATTCAAAAGAATAGAAACTGGCATTTCAATTGTGCGGCTGAAACCTAAACAACTGACTATGTTTAAAAATTATTTTAAAATTGCATTCAGGAGTTTAATCCGCAACAGGAATTACACCGTAATCAACATCGCCGGATTGGCTGTTGGAATTGCTGTTTGTATGATGATCTTTATTATCATACAATATCAAACAAGTTTTGATGAATTTCACTCAAAGAAAGACCGCATCTATCGTGTGTTGACTGAATATCATGCAGGCGCATCAAGTACTGTTTATGGTAAAGACGTACCCTTTCCAATGCCCGTTGGATTGAAAACAGCTTTTCCGCAAATAGAGCAAGTAGCACCGATCTTTGCAAGCCAAAATGACCAGTTGCTGATACCAGGTAATAACGGAACTACAGAAAAAACATTTAAAGAAAGAAGGGGTGTATTTTTCACAGAACCCTCCTTCTTTAAAATATTTGATTTCCCCTTACTCGCAGGCTCCTATGCCTCTTTAAAAGATCCGAACAATGTATTGCTTACAAAAGAGACGGCAGAACTATATTTCGGTGACTGGAAAACAGCGATGGGTAAAACCATTAAACTGGAAGCAGGCGGGTATATATTCGAGCATGGCACCGAAGTATTGAAAGTTTCAGGTATTCTTGCAACCATACCAGCAAATACAGACTTCCAGCTTAAATTGGTGGTTGCCTATGGAACAGGTTTTACAGGAAGCCTTATAGCAAAATCCACCGATTGGGAGGATAGAACGAACACTGATTTTGGTTGCTATGTTTTAATGCCACCAAATGTTTCTGTTAACAATTTCAATCAACAATTAGGAGCGTATTCACGCAAGATGGAATCTCCTGATAACAAGGATAGTCATATCATACAGCCATTAAATGCGGTGCATTACGACACACAAACCGGTAACTACAGCAGCAAAACAATCAGTCGTGAACTGCTCAATGTATTGTGGTTGATTGCAGCATTCATTTTATTAATTGCCTGCGTAAACTTTATCAACCTCTCCACCGCGCAAGCTGTTAATCGTGCAAATGAGGTTGGCGTAAGGAAAGTTTTGGGCAGTAGCAAATCTCAATTGCAACTCCAATTTATCATTGAAACATTTCTAATAGTTGCAATTGCTGTAATGCTTGCAGCGGTAACTACAGGTATTGCAATGCCTTCCGTAAATCAACTTTTAGAACTTTCGCTTTCATTCAACATACTAAATTATCCAGCGATTATTTTATTTCTTTCGACTGTAACAATTGTTGTAACTGCACTCGCCGGTTTTTATCCGTCCATTGTTTTATCACGTTTCAATCCTGTTAATACTTTAAAGAGCAAGCTTACGGCAAATACTGTAAAAGGGATTTCACTAAGAAGGGGCCTGGTGGTATTTCAATTCATTATTGCGCAGGCGCTTATCATCGGAACATTTGTCATTGTGCAGCAAATGAATTATTTTATGAATCAGCCATTGGGCTTCGATAAAGATGCAATTGTAAATGTTCCTTTTCGTGTGGATAGTATTCGCATCAGCAGGCTGGATTATTTAAAGCAACAGTTATTATCAGTAAAAGGTGTGGAGGCAGTAAGCTTTAGTTCAAACACCCCGGTTGAGGATGTCAACGATATGTGGAGCACATTTAAATTTAACCATGCAATAAAAGAAACAGACTTTAAGGCTATTCTAAAATTCGCCGACGATGGGTATTTGCCGGGCTATAAATTACCGTTGATAGCCGGAAGAAATTTACAACCATCCGGCATGACAAAAGAATTCCTGGTGAATGAATCATTCGTGAAAAATTTGGGGCTTAAAAAGCCAGAAGACATATTGAATAAAGAAATAAGTATTTGGGGCGATAAAATAAAATGCCCTGTTGTTGGCGTACTCAAAGATTTTAATGACAGGTCTTTCCGGCAGGATCTTGCGCCATTGCTTATTACCACGAACGTTACCATGTATAACCAGGCCGGAATAAAACTTGCAACCGAAAATATTTCTTCTACCTTACAATCTGTTAAAAAAATATGGGAGCAAACATTTCCAAATTTTGTTTATGAGTACAGGTTCCTTGATGATAAAATTGAAAGTTTTTATAAACAGGAAAATCAATTAGCGCATTTGTATAAAAATTTTGCAGCGATCGCGATATTTTTAAGTTGTCTTGGTTTGTATGGTTTAGCCTCCTTCATGGCAGTGCAGCGGATAAAAGAAGTCGGCATTCGTAAAGTACTTGGCGCTACTGCCGGCAGCATCGTTTACCTGTTCTCAAAAGAGTTCATCCTGCTTATTTCAATTGCGTTTTTAATTGCCACACCTCTTGCCTGGTATTTTATGAATGAATGGCTGCAGGATTACGTTTATCGCATTAACATCAGTTGGTGGCTATTTGCCGCAGGCGGACTTATCGCAATAATTATCGCGCTTGCGACGATAAGTTTCCAGGCGGTAAAAGCAGCAATTGCAAACCCGGTGAAAAGCTTGCGAACGGAATAGTTATGTTCCTGATTGATAAAAAAACTACAAGTAGTTTGCCGGCATTCATTAGGCAAAAGATATGATAAATGTTATTTGCCTTTGCCTGCCATTTTACGGCGATGCGCTACCCGAAGGAAAAAATCCGTAGGAATAATAAATAAAAGATCAGCTTTAGAAAATTAAAATCAGATAAAATGACTACTAAAATTATCTCAACTGCCGGCCTCGTGGTGCTTATGGTACTTCTTTTCGGTTTTGAAAAGAAGACACAAAAAGAAAATACCCAAACAAAAAAGGGTATGATTAAGGTGACCATATTGTATCCAAATGGCGACGGGAAAAAATTTGATATGGACTACTATTCCAATAAGCACATGCCGATGTTGGCAGGTCTGTTGGGAGACTCATTGAAATTGTTTGAAATTGACAAGGGCATAGGCGGCAGGACCCCCAATGAACCGATTCCATATTTAGCCATTGGCTATTTATACTTTGACAAGCTTTCAGCCTATCAGCATTCTTTTGGTCCAAATGCCGAAAAAATCAGGAACGATATTCCCAATTATACGAATATACAGCCAGTGGTTCAAGTAAGCGAAGTAATACGTTGATGGATTTATAATGTATGGCAGTCACCTTGTTGATGCGAGGCGAATGCACAACTTTTACCGACAATTTAAACCGACATTTAAAAAAAATATTATGACAAATCAAAAGGACTTAATTAAAAAAGCTTATGCTGCTTTTAACGAAAGAGATATTGACAAGGCACTTTCAACGATGCAACCAAATGTGCAATGGTCAAAAGCCTGGGAAGGCGGCTACATAAGCGGACACAATGAAATAAAAGAGTATTGGACAAGACAGTGGAAAGAAATAAATCCAAATGTCGAACCAGTTGGATTTACTGAAAGGCAAAATAAAAGTTTAGAGGTTGAAGTCCATCAAAAAGTAAAAGATCTGCAAGGAAATTCGGTGTTTGATGGGACGGTGAAACATATTTATTCTTTTGAAAATGGCTTGATAAAAACGATGGACATTGAACTTGTATAAAGCTTTAACCTGCTCTTCGCATTTGCGGAGATAATGGGCAGTCGCAGTAAAAAATCACGGAACATAAACTTGTGGAATAATATGCTCAATTGCCCCTGATATTTTTTCACTCAGAGGCAATTTAATATTTTCATGCCAATTCATGTATAGAATTATCAAGAATTCAAGATATCCCTACTTCCATAATGAGTGGCGATGCGTAGTGGCACAGGGTTTGTTTTAAAAAAGCTAAAAAACTTTATGAAAAAAATCATTACTGCAATAAGCTTTTTATTTTTTATAGGCTATGCAAATGCACAAACAGATCCGGTTATCGATACAGGCAGGGTAAAGTATGATTATTATCCCGACGCCAATGTCTATTACAACAATGCTGAAAAGAAATATTGGTATTACGATTCGACAGGAAGTATGTGGCAAAGCAACCTCCAGTTACCCGGCAATTACTCGATTGATTCAACCAGAAAAAATACATTTTATTACGAGGGTGGAAGCGTGTGGAAGTTAAATACCACTCACATGAAAAAGTATGGATCGAAAGCTAAACCGCCAAAAAAAAGTAGCTGATATTAAAAAAGGGATGAAATAAATTTCATCCCTTTTTTTGTACTTTCAGGACGTTTGGTAATTGCAACCCAATATTTATGTATGCTCCCCGAAAAGCCAGTACTAAAATGAGTTTCTTGACATTAGATTTTTGCAGCACCTGCTGTTCTAACTAATATTGATTCAATATTGCCCTTGCGGCATCTACCATTTCTGCAGCTGGTGTATTTTTAAGTGTTGGTATTTCAAAAGAGACAAGTGCGGCTTCCAGTTGTTTTAAATTTTCCGCCTTTCCGGCCCGCACGAACTCGTCACGGATCATCCTTATTTTTTCAAAATCCTGGATACCTTCAATTAATTTCTCGAAACGCACCGAACTTCGCGGTCCGGGATAAACCTGGTAAGTATCTCCAGCCGGCCAGGCAGTAAAACGGGAGTCTTGCAATGGGTCCTTTACCCAGCTGTTGTAAGCCCATCGAAGATAACCATCAAATCCTTTTGCGGCAGCATACCAGCCGATCCAGACATGCTCGGCAGGGAAAGAAAAAGTAAAGCCATTCGGATAGGGTTCTGCACAGCAGGTATAAAAAGTACTCGGCTTTCCCAAAGCCTTTCGTTCCGCCAATGCCGGAGCTTCAAATTGCCGGGCGGACGCGATGCAATAATCATAAATATCCTTTTCTATCTCGGGGTGATAATCTCCCGCCATGGTAATCTTCCAGCCGGTATCGATCGACTTCAGCAAAGCGATCACGGCCTGCATATCTTTCATCGGCCGTTCATCCATGGAAATAGCAGTTTTGACAAACCATCCTTTTATTTTCAGGTGCTTCGCAAAATCCTTCAGCATCGTTCCCCAAAATGAATTGTATTCGGGTGAACCAGGCTTTGCTATCAACACAGTGTCTTTAGCAAATGTTTCATCGTAATATTGAAAAGACAGTTTCCAGGGTATCATCGTATAACAATTGATCTGTTTGCGTATGCCGCAACTCATTACAAAAGACACATAGGTATCGAACAAACTGTAATCATACCGCCAGGAACCATCGTTCTTTTTTATCCATTTTACCAGGGACGGAAAGTCATCATAGGTTTGATGGTTCCAGGGCTCATTAATAATACTGGCGGTAATCTTTTTTTGCCCTGCATTCGCAAGCATCGTGTAATAAGGCCGCATGATATCATAATGTTCTTTGCTCCATAATTTCACCTTGTGCATCCTCGCAATAGCCACCGGGTGCTGCCAGAAATCGAGATCAAATTTCCATTTACCGGGAGGTGGCAATACCCTTGATGAAACCGTTAAATTGACTGCAAGTGTATATTGCTTATCGGCCAGGATGGTAATGTACCCGGAATATTTGCCTGCAATAATATCGGATGGTACCTGTATTGACAACCAGATCGGCTGAACCGTATTTTCGGCTACGCCTATAGCGGGTACAATATCGATAACGTCTGCAACTAATGAAGAATCAAAATCGGCGGGCTTGCGATAGCCGCATCCATCTCTAAACTCATCGGTCATTACATAACGCATAAAACCCACTTTTACCTGTTGCGCCTTTATACGACTACCCTTATCCGCTACCAGGTCACTTACCCTACAGGTAAGACGAGGGATATTTTTTTTAGTGAATACCAGCAATTGGGTATGAATTTTTTCACCCTTCCACGCAATAGCGTTCCAGTTGGTTTGCCGCGAAAGTTGTGGCACTTTTTCTTTAGCGTATCTCGTGTTGCTATTAGTGAATGAGACGGTCACATCTTTTTCCAGCGCCGCCCATTCTTCTTTATTTATAGCAACAGGGTTTGGTAACTCTGCGTATAAATGTTTGCTTTGTGTAAACATACTTTTTTGCTGTGCCGGCGCTTTTAGCAATAACATGATACAAATCAACGAGAGCAGATTTTTCATTATAGATTTTATTTAATGGCCAAGATAAAAAATTAAATACAAAACCCCTTTATTTCATCATCATCATATCCCTGGAAAACTGAAATAGAATATTTCTTATAGGATTAGGTAGATAAAGCGCATTGCCTATTCCGCATTAGCTTTTTCTTTTCGATTCATATCTTCCGCCTCCGCAGCCGGTCCGCCAACTGGCGGATAACCGGAACGCAACTTTTTTGCTTCTTTCAAAAAATAAGCTGCGCATTTTTTGAATACCGGCTTCGTCGATACCGTACCAAAACCTGTCTGCCGAATACAATCAGGCAGGGAGGCTGCTAACCCGGTTACTGGTCAAAAAGAGTTCGACATCGCCATCGTTAAAGCAGCATTAGCTGACAGTGGTATTGGCTTTGCGGCCTATGGCCTGTCCCCCTAATTGCATATTTCTTAATATATCTGTATATTGAATAAATTTTAAATTATCTATCGTAAACATATTTAGGCAAATTAATATATTGGTTGCCCTATTTGTTCTGACATATCACATGAATCAAATTTTTATTATTGAATGTCGAAGAAGACCTGGTAAAAAATCAAATCATTTTAAATTTCCCCACAAAAGGTATTAACTAAATAAATTAGTATAATTAGCTAAAATTATTAGCTAATGGATCAGGAGCGACATATCATTCATATGGACCAGGATGCTTTTTTTGTGTCTGTAGAAGTCCGGAAAAATCGGGATTTGGTGGGAAAACCTGTTATTATTGGTGGAAATGCCGATCGGGGTGTTGTTATTTGTTGTAGCTATGAAGCGAGAAAGTTTGGTGTACATGCCGCCATGCCATCGCGCATGGCAAAGATGCTTTGTCCACATGCCATTTTTTTGCGTGGCAACATGGATGAATATTCAAAGGCTTCGCATGAAATCACCGATATATTACGGGAGCGCGTACCATTGATCGAAAAAGCCAGTATTGATGAACACTATATCGATATGACCGGCATGGATCGGTTTCATAATACGCAAGTATATGCCCATGAACTTCGACAGACAGTTATCCGGGAAACGGCCCTGCCTATTTCCTTTGGCCTTTCCACCAATAAAACGGTCTCTAAAATTGCTACCAATGAATGTAAACCCAATGGAGAATTGAATGTTTTTCATAAAGAAGTGCGGTCTTTTTTAAACCCACTTTCCATTAAAAAGATTCCTGGCCTGGGAGAAAAGACCTTTATCAAACTGAGTGATATGGGTATCAAAAAGATTTATAACCGTGCGCAGATACATCCCGACCAAATGAACTCGTTATTGGGTAAAAATGGCTTGATGCTACTACAGAAGGCAAAGGGCATCGATCATTCCCCTGTTGTACCCTATCATGAACAAAAAAGCATTGGTGCGCAGTGTACTTTTAAATCCGATAGCATTGATATTGTTGCCATTAATAACCTCCTTACCTCCATGATAATGGACCTGGCCTTTGAACTGCGGCAAAAAAAGAAACTGGCTTCCTGCATTACCGTTACTATCCGTTATTCCGATTTCCAGGATGAGATCAAACAGGCTACTATTCCATATACTTCCCTGGACACTATTTTGATCCAGAAAGCCAAAGACTTATTCCGGCAGGTTTATCAAAAGCGCATGCTGTTAAGGCTGGTAGGTGTTCGCCTATCGCACCTGGTGAATGGAATAGAGCAAATGGATCTTTATAACGTCTCACAGGAAAAATATAGTCTCTGTATGGCAATGGATAAGATACGCCGGCGCTTTGGGGATAAAGCCGTCACCCTCGCTTCTGTCATGAAAATTGATATTTAGCCATGTACCTGAATGTCCATTCCAGTTATGGCTTGCGTTATGGCACGATGTCGATTGCCAAACTGATCGATGAAGCGGTTGCCAGGGGAATTACCCAGATGGCGCTGACTGATATCAATAACTCAACCGGTGTAATGGAATTTATACGTGCCTGTAATGCCAGGAACATCAAGCCAATTGGTGGTATTGAATTCCGGAGGGATAAGAAGCTGCTTTATATAGGTATTGCACAAAACAAAGAAGGCATGAAGGAGTTAAATGATTTTTTGACTGAACACAGCCTTGCGAAAAAGGCCTTGCCCGATGAAGCGCGCAAGTTTAGTCATGCCTATATAATCTATCCGTTTGATTATAAAGGCGTGCTTGCCGGCAACGGGTACTATGGTATTCGTTTTAATGAATTGCACCAGCTTTATGGAAAGGACCTGTCCCCCATCCGGAATAAATTGGTAGCCCTGCAGCCGGTTTTTGTTGCCGATAAACTGGATTACCGCCTGCACCAATACCTGCGTGGCATCGATCTAAACACCTTGCTTTCTATGATCGGACCGGAAGACAAGTGTGAAAGTGCTGATTTATTTCTGCCTGCCGGTGAAATGGAAGCAAAGTACAATAAGTATGCATTTATCCTTGACAATACCAGGCAGCTGTTGAACAATTGCGTAATGGATTATCAGCAGGGGATCAAGCTCAACCGCAAAACTTTCACAGGCACCCAAAAAGACGATTTTTCACTGCTGGAGAAGCTAGCCATGGAAGGAATGCTTTACCGGTATGGGCGGTACAATAAAGAAGCATTGAAAAAAGTCAAAAAAGAATTAAAGTCATTGATGAAATGGATTTTTGCGCTTATTTCCTCATCACCTGGGATATTATCCGCTATTCTATGGGACGTGGCTATTATCATGTGGGTCGTGGATCCGGCGCTAATTCTACGGTTGCCTATTGTTTACGCATTACAGATGTTGATCCGCTGGAACTGGATCTTTATTTTGAGCGCTTTCTTAATTCTCAGCGGACCTCGCCACCGGATTTTGACATCGACTTTTCCTGGGATCAGCGCGAAGATGTGCAGGATTATATATTTAAACGTTATGGTACCCAATATACTGCCCTGCTTGGCACCATGACTACTTTTAAGGACCGGTCCATCATCCGGGAGATCGGCAAAGTGATGGGACTGCCTAAAAATGAAATCGATGGTTTTACCAATCCTGTTTTACAGTCTGTCAATCGTGATAATCCCACGTTTAAAAAGATCATGGCCATTTACAGGCTGATGAGTGATATGCCAAACCAGCGAAGTATACATGCAGGTGGCGTACTGATATCTGAAGAGCCCATCACTTACTATACAGCGCTTGACCTTCCGCCCAAAGGCATGCCCACCGTTCAATGGGATATGTACGAGGCAGAACAGATCGGTCTTGATAAATATGATATTTTGAGCCAGCGAGGTATCGGGCACATCAAGGAAACAGTCCGGTTAGTGGAACAAAATCACAATCGAAGAATAGATGTACACGATGTAAAGGCATTCATGAAAGACCTGGTTATCAATCAAAGGCTTAAATCAGGTAACACGATTGGCTGCTTTTACATCGAATCACCGGCTATGCGGCAACTTTTGACCAAACTGGTTTGCGATAGCTATCTCGTGCTGGTGGCGGCAAGTTCGATCATCCGGCCCGGCGTAGCCAGTTCCGGCATGATGGGATCCTATATCAAATTTCATCACGAGCCCGACCAGGTGGTGTATTTGCATCCTGTAATGAAAGAACAATTGCGGGAGACTTATGGTATAATGGTATACCAGGAAGATGTGTTAAAAATCTGTATTCATTTTGCCGGTATGGATGGCACTGACGCGGATATCCTTCGGCGGGGCATGAGTGGCAAGTATCGCTCTAAAACTGAATTCGACCGTTTGGTAGAACATTTTTTTGAGGGAGCAAAAAAGTTGGACCGCCTGGAAGAGGTCGTTACAGAGGTTTGGCGGCAGGTCTCCAGTTTTGCAGGCTATAGTTTTTCAAAGGCTCACTCAGCAAGTTTTGCCGTGGAAAGTTACCAGAGCCTGTTTTTAAAAACCTACTATCCACGTGAATTCATGGTAGGTGTGTTGAATAACTATGGTGGATTTTATTCCAGGTGGCTATACGTACATGAATTGCAAAAGGCCCGGCGCTGTCATTCATCTTCCTTGCGTCAACGCCAGCGAAGCAGCGGTATCCATTAATGGCATGAATGCCTGGCTGGGCTTCATTGACATCCAGGGGTAGAGGGTACTTTTATTGAATCTATCCCGCAGGAAAGAAAAACAAATGGCGATTTTGAAAACCTGGAGGATTTTGCCAAGCGTACCAATATCAGCCTGGAACAAGCGATTACACTTATCCGGGTAGGTGCATTGAGGTTTACCGGGAGAAGTAAAAAGGAATTACTCTGGGATGTGCATACCCTGCTGGGAAACAAACCAAAATCTTTTAATCAACCGGAACTTTTTCATGTAGATACTAAAGAATATCTCTTACCAGAGATAATACATACAAAACGGGAAGATGCCTACCATGAACTGGAACTGCTCGGTTTCCCTTTGACACTTTCCATGTTTGATCTATTGAAAACACCGTTTCGGGGAGACATTCAAGCGGTCGATTTAAGCTCACATATCGGAGAATCAGTAAAAATGGTGGGAAGATATGTTTGTGAAAAAACAGTGCATACCAAAAACAACAAAACCATGTGGTTTGGCACTTTCCTGGATGCAGATGGCAATTTTTTTGATACCACCCATTTTCCTAACACTACTCCTGCTTATCCGTTTCGGGGTACTGGTTGCTACCTGATCCGTGGGAAAGTTGTTGTAGATTTTGGTTTTCCGAGTGTTGAGGTCATTCAATTTGCCAAGCTGGAAATTTTTGATAATCCGGTAATGGAGTAAGATTTTGAATCAGTTGAAGTTGCAGGCATGAGCACCGGGCCACTACAATTTACATGTAAACACAACCAAATTTTGTTCAATCCTACTGTGTTTATACCCTCATTTAAATCAAATATTTCTCTCCTGAATAATAGCTATCGAATTGGTATTTAAGATGGGTTGTAAAAAATATTCTTTCCTCGGGCGGGCTAATGCAAATTTCGAGAAAACACCTGATTTCGCTATTATTCAAACGATAGAAATAGTGTAAGTATTGACAATAAATTTAATGTCTATTCGATATCATTTTGTACATTGTATAATTGTTTGTTGATTATCCTACCCTTTACCTGTAAGTGAGGATGGCAACGCCATCCTATAAAACATAATCATATTTCCTGTTACCAATAATCCCCTATTAAAAAGAAAAACAACCAAATAAAGCGTTGAAAACTACTTTTTTTAATGTCCTTCAACTGGTATCTTTAAGAGATGCTAATCATCCTGTTAAAAGCATTTTTTCATAATGGCAAAGAACAAATTGGAATATACTTCGAAAATGATAATTCACTAAGCATAATAGTCCGAAAAGTTGCAAAGGTAAGGTGGAGCAAAACGCAGAATTGCTGGTATCTACCCTTAAGCAAAGACAATTATTCGCTGATTGTAAAAAATATAAATAATTTAGCAAAAATCGACTCGACATCATTAAAAGAATATCTTCAAAAACGGAATAAAATTGTCAACATTAAAGTTGCTGCTGCTGAGAAACCAGTACTTGCCCGGTAAATCTAAAAACCTATGATATTAGTACAGAAAACCTTTCACAATTAATAAGAATGGTTGAGACCATGCCATTATCTAAAAAAAGTGAAAACACCATCAAAACATATAAAAATGAGTTTATCGCTTTTTTGCAGCTTTTAAAGAACCGGGAAGTAAAATCGATCACCAGTGAAGAATTAAGAAGATATATGCTTTTTTGCAATAATCAGCTGCATCTAAGTGCTAACACTTTAAATAGCAGGCTTAATTCATTGAAATTTTATTTCGAACAGGTGTTACATCGTGAAAAGTTTTTTGTGGATTTACCAAGGCCCCAGCGGCCTTTCATATTACCAAATGTATTAGCGGAGCAGGAAATGGGCAGGTTATTCAATGCCATAAAAAATAAAAAACATAAAGCTATTTTATTTACTGCTTACAGCGCAGGTCTTCGGGTAAGTGAAGTAACGAGTCTAAAATTGACGGATATCGACGCAGAGAGAATGCAATTATTTGTTCAAAGCGCTAAAGGGGATAAAGACAGGTTCGTAATGCTTAGTCCGATTGTCTTAGATGTTTTGAGAAATTATATAAAGGAGCAGAAGCCAAGACCAGTCAAATATCTTTTTGAAGGGATGGTAAAGGGTGAGGCCTATAGCAATAGAACAGCTCAGAAAATATTTAACACAGCTAAGGCATCGGCTGGAATTAGAAAGAAAATAACTTTCCATGGATTAAGGCATAGTTTTGCAACTCATCTTTTGGAAAAGGGTGTAGATGTAAAATATATCCAGGAATTGCTCGGTCATTTTAGCATCAAAACCACGCAGCGATATTTGCATATTGCGAGGGAAAAACTAGTTAATATCAAAAGCCCTTTTGATGATATATGGAAGGATGGAGGTATAGAATGGTAGTAGATTGTTGCACCCGACAATTCAAAAATCCGAATGCTAACATATTGGTTTTCATATTACAATACAAATACACAGTGCGCCTAATACGTATATCGTATTGTTAGCAGCAATGTGCAAGCAGTAAACTAACTTTATGAGAAGACTTTCTGAAATAAGCCTGGTAGTTTATACAACTTTTATAGGACTATTAATTCCAATCACTATATTTATAAAAGCGTCATCATTTAATAGAGAATATTACCCTTTGGCATTTATTCTTTTCTTAACTTTTTTAATAGTAACATCTACGTCTTTAATACTCTTTCAAACTACTAAGAACACAACATCAATAGTAAATAGAATCTCCAGATATTTATCCATTATTTTAGTATTTATCGGAATTGCTTTTCAAATTAAATGGTCGTTTGAACTTTATAAGGAGAATATAAGTTCTAAAGGAGACATTATATTACTATGCTTATATGTTGCACTACTTTTATTGGGCATTATTACACTTAAAAGATTAATAAAACCAACTGATATATCGCGTTTGACCAGTATGTAGAAACGGAACACTGCTGCTAACAATGTGTGTAACCTTATAAAAGCCGGCCACTACAAATAGATTATATCTTCATTATGAAACAACCTTTTTTACTTTTTTTTCTTGTAGTATTATTATCCTGCAGCAATAAAAGATCTGCAAACTTACTCTCAACAAATAATCTTCAAAGTTATTTCGTTACTATAAACTCTGATTCTGGATATACTTTGATGACACCGAAAGGGGCCAGAATTGTTGTTTTTCCTAATAGTTTCGATGTCTCCGCCGGTACAAAGATTAACATAGAATTTAAAGAAGCTTATTCTATGCAGGATATCTTATTAGCCGGCTTAACTACTGAAAGCAATGGTAAGCCATTGAAAAGTGCAGGAATGGTCTACTTTGAAGCAACCATAAATACCAAAAGAGTTAAATTTCTTAAAGCGGTGCAGGCAACAATACCGTCAAAGACTTATGACAGTACTATGAAAGTATTTAAAGGAGAAATAAAAGAAGATTCGTCCATTAATTGGATAAATCCTCAGCCAGTAGATACATCTGCTGCTGTTAAAAACTTACTGGATGGTAAAGCATTATTTACTGCAAACTGTAGGAATTGCCATAAACCCCGAGAAGACTATACGGGTCCAGCCTTAGCAGGCGCAAGAAAAAGAGCTCCAAGTCCTGATTGGGCATACAAGTTTGTAAACAATGTCAATTCTATGAGGGAATATGACCGTTATGCACAATACTTAATTTCTAAATATGGTAGCATGATGACGCAATTCAATTTGAAGAAATCAGAAATTAAAGCGATTTTAGATTATTGCGATAACCAAGCATTAGCCTTTTCCAACGAAAGATTAGATTCAAGCTTATTTAGTAGGACCTTAGTTGAAACTACTTGCGGCTACGACACTTTGTATTTTCCAAAGGAAAAGAATAAAATTGAAATAGTTGCATTCAGTGAAAATCTCTCAGATTCAAGTGCGAAAGTTAATGCCTCTTCCTTCGACAGTACTGATGCAATAAATATACTAAATCAAACCAATGAAGATGAAGAATTCACCAAGAAAGGGTTTAAACAAGTGGTACCTGACGAGGGCGTGTATCAATTTAATATAACCGAATCTGGCTGGTATAATGTAGATGTCCTATTCAATGATCAAGACGCAACAACAGTTAAGTTATTTACTAAAATCGAAACTAAAGAAAAGCTAGTGATGACTGTCTATTTATGCATTCCTGAAAGAAAAATTCTAATGAATGCGGATAAACACAATAACGATGTCTATTTATTTCATTATTCGGATGCGAATGGAAATATTCCGTTAGTGTTGAATGATGATGCTATCATATTTGCGACAGCCTCCATCGAGAATAACGTATACTATGGTATTTCCAAATTTAAAGTAACTGAAGAGCAGACCATCTTAATTAAGATAAAGAAATCCACGAAAGAAAAAGTCATTAGAGCTTTTAGAGACAACCATTTGGACGGCATTAAACTTGA
>JBDSLD010000103.1:0-16647 GCA_039916545.1 Ferruginibacter sp. | reverse complement strand
AACCCGAAAAGGATCATGATTTGTGGTATAAATATCAATATGCCGCTGAGGCCAGCTACCACGCCGTTTATTAAAAGGTCGCTCCACCAGGCTTCAGGTAATACGCTTCCCAGCCATCCGCCTAATTTACCAAAGCTCCATTCAATGGCATCCATCGGATATTGAGCCACCCAAAATACACTTTGAAATAATAAAAATAATACGGCCAATAAGATCAGGTAACCCCATTTCCTGTCCAGCAATACATTGTCCAGCTTCTCCGTAAAGAGTGTCTTTTGCAGAGGATCGGCTTCTACAACGGTCTGGTGCATAATGTGTTTGATCCGGCCATATCGCTGCATGATCTCCTCAGCCTGCGTTTTGGTAGGATTAAATTTATTATCCGTTTCTATTCTCTCAATATTATCTTGTAAAGCATCGGTTAATTTAAAATGCTCATGATTGATCAGGTAGTGCAGGGCGGTATAATCGCTAATGCCGGGCATTAATTTGCGGATCGCTTCTATTGGTTTTTCTGCAAGGCCGTGGTTATCGATAAATTCCCTGGGTGCGGTAAAGTTGGCGGTAAATGTTTGCTCGATAATTTTTTTTAGCTGAGGTATGCCTTTGTTCTTTCTTGGATTGATAATTACCACCGGTACTCCAAGTTCTCTTTCCAAACCATTGATATCGATCTCTGTTCCTTTTTGTTTTGCCAGGTCGATCATGGATAAAGCCACTACCACCGGAATTTTCAAATCGATGATCTGTGAGCAAAATAATAAGTTCCTTTTGAGGTTACTGGCATCTGCAACCAATAGCACCATGCCTGGTTTGATGTCTTCATCATGCTTCAGTAATACTTTATAGGCTACCCACTCATCGGCACGTTTGGGATAAAGACTGTAGGTGCCGGGCAGGTCAATGATCGTAGCAGTTAATTTTTCTGCAATGCTGCACTGGCCGGTTTTTTTATCGACAGTCACACCGGGGAAATTTCCCACTTTTTGATTCAGCCCTGTCAATGCATTGAATAGTGAACTTTTCCCGCTGTTGGGGTTACCGACTAATGCTATGTTTATGTTTTTTATCAAAATATGTAAAAGGATTCTGCAGGATATGGCTTTTACGCAACAAGTTGCAAAAATAACGGCAAAGGATGGTTTATAGTTACGAAATTAGAAACATAGGAGGAAGGTAAAAGGCGTAGGGTAGAACGGGATTGATTTAGTTAGAATGATAATTACAAATTTTTCCACAGTCGATGCCGGTTACAAATATTCGTATTGATGGTTCGTTATGTGGCCCTACCTCTGACCCACACCTTCTGCTTTTACCTTCCGCCTGTTAGCATTAACCCAATGCCTTACCTGCAACGCCTCCAATAAATTTTACATTTAGTTTACAATAGTAGCAGGCCGCTGGATTACCTTTACAACCTGAACAATTTAATCATATGAAATATTTTTTTGGGTTATTGCTTTTTTCCTTTCATTTTACTTACGGGCAAAAGATAAAAAAAGCGGACAAGCTAATCCTTGCTAACCTCCAGTTGCATATTAATTATTTAGCGGATGATAAATTAGAAGGCAGGAGGACGGGTACAAATGGTGAAAAGCTGGCCTATGAATATATTAGCAATGAATTTGAAAAAGCCGGGTTTTCCGCGAAAGGTGAAAAAGAAACCTACTTCCAGGAGTTCGAAATAAATGATGGAAAAGAAGTTGCTAAAGCATCTCATTTAATCATCAATGGCAACGATCTTAAGATCAATGAAGAATATTTTCCTTTTTCATTCAGCCCCAATATATCCCTGGAGGCAACCGCTTCCATGGCATTACAGGAAAATTCGAATCCGTGGTTTTATGATATTAAGGACCTGGTAGATGCGAATAAAAATAATCCCCATTTTGATCTGACAGGAGAGATAAAAAGCAAGGCGAAGGATGCGGCAAAAAAAGGCGCCAACGCATTTATAATATTTAACACATCGACCGTTGACGATGAACTGAAATTTGAGCCAAAGTCAAAATCAGATCTGCTTACAATACCAGTTTTATATATTTCCGGTGCTGCGAAAGAAAAATACATGAAGGAAGAAACATCTACCCTTGATATAAAATTAAAAGTTTCCATTGCGGATAAAAGACGATATGGCCATAACGTGATCGGCTACATTAATAATAATGCCGCCACTACAGTCATTATCGGCGCCCATTATGATCACCTTGGTTTTGGAGAGGATCACAATTCTTTATACACCGGCAGCACGCCGGAGATTCACAATGGCGCAGATGATAATGCGAGTGGAACCAGTGGGCTTATTGAATTAGGCAGAATGCTGAAAACCGGAAATCTAAAAAATAACAATTATTTGCTGATCGCTTTTTCCGGCGAGGAATTGGGGTTATTTGGTTCAAAGTATTTTACCGACCATCCAACAGTTGATCTTGCTGCAGTGAATTACATGATCAATATCGATATGATCGGCAGGCTCAGGGACAGCACACATTGGCTAAGCATCGGTGGTTATGGCACATCGCCGGAATGGAACCTGGCGGTAGTAAAAAAGGATAAATATTTTAATTTGAATTTTGACAGCAGCGGTTCAGGGCCAAGCGATCATACCTCTTTTTACAGGAAAGACATTCCTGTTTTGTTCTTCTTTACAGGCACTCACAGCGATTATCACAAACCATCGGATGATGCAAACAGGATCAATTTTACCGGTGAGTTACAGGTGGTAAAATTTATTTACAGCATCATCGAAAAGACAAATAAAAAAGGAAAATTGGCTTTCACAAAAACGAAAGAAATTCAAATGAGCACGAACAGTTTTAAAGTAACGTTGGGCATAATGCCCGATTACACTTTTGATGGCCCTGGTGTGAGAGCTGATGGTGTATCTGATGGAAGACCGGCACAAAAAGCCGGGATTAAAGCGGGAGATATAATTATACAATTGGGGGATTATAAATTTGCTGACATGCAGGCATATATGGAAACACTTAATAAATTTAATAAAGGAGACGCCACGAAAGTAAAAGTGAAAAGGGGAAACGAGGAACTTACTTTTGACATTGTTTTTTAAGCCTTGGCTTTTTTCACGATTATTTGAAAATCCGTTATTCTTTCGTTGTAATAACCTTTCAGTGTACAGGTATGAAACTCAAAATAGATAATGAAACCATTGCGCAGGAATTTTTTGAGGACGCTGTTTTGCTTGGGATCGTTGCACCCATAAAAGATTACCAGTTCAGTTGGCAATTAAATCAGCTACTTGGTTTTGATTTTCGTATCAACCATGACTATGAAATACAACTGACAAAAAAGGACCGAAAGTATTTCTTTTCCATCTACGAATATGCTGTACCCTCCACGTCACTGACACACTATTTATACAATAATCAATGTGATGGCGAATACCTGTTGCCTGAGTTTAAGCACCTTGATTTTGTCTGGCTGATCAAGGGTGAATATGTGTCTGCTGATGAATTGAGGGCGCTGATGGGTTCTATCAAATCTTTACCGGGCGTATTGCTGGTAAATGAAATGACGAATGAAAAGATAAAGCATAAGCAACACCTTATTTTTTAAATACATTTCTTGTAAACTATCCGGCACGAATTATTTATCATCAATAAAAAATAACATTATGTGGGAAGAAAAAAATAATACGCTCTACAAAAAATTTGAATTCAAAAATTTTTCAGAAGCTTTTGGATTTATGACAAGAGTGGCGCTGGCTGCGGAAAAAATGGATCACCATCCCCTATGGACCAATGTGTACAACAAAGTGGAAATATGGCTGAATACACATGATGCCGGCGATGTAATCACGGAGAAGGACAGAAAACTTTCTGCTAAAATTGATGCGGTATTGTAAGGGCGGGAAGGTTAATATCCATACTCGTCATGATCGTAGATCAATAGCGGAATTAGCTCCCCTTGGGTCGTTGTACTTTAGACTGTCCGGGTATTTTTATCAATATTTTCCAAAATTATGGCGTCGAACAATACCAGCATAAATTCGCGCCATATGAGCCGGAATATATTGCCTAAAGGATAAAAATAAGTCCGAACAGAACCCTTACTGGAAAAATTTAAAAAGCCACACCATACCTTTAAAAGCCAGGATAACGATGCACATCAATATCACTCCTTTATTTAATCAGAATTTTCCTGCAGCTTGTTTTCAATCCAATATCTTAGACATGCTATTTCTTAGGGATAGAACCATTGGCCGTCGCTATTGTATTGAAAGCCGCCAAATCATCATTAAGGCCTTTCCAGGCAATTTCGAATGTATTTTGTATGCCTTCCAATTGAGCAGTTAAATCTTTAAAATTATCTTTTCCCTTTATTGAATTATCAAATTTAACTGCCGAAAGATGTTGGCCAAGTGCTACGCTTAGAGAAGCTTGTGCGATTTTATATTCTGCGATTTTATCAGTTGCCAGGTTTTCTGCATTGATATTTATTGAAGTCGCTTGGCTTTAGCACTTTCCAGGGAGGTTAAAATCATTTGGTCAAAACCCGGCTCTCCCTTTGCCGTATTTATAAAATTGGCTGCCAGGTCCGAACGATTCTGGCAAATAGTGTTAAGGGTTGACCAGCTTTTCATTACCTTTTCCCAGGCGAGGGATTCGCTTTTTTTAGCCTAGTCTTTATCGTCATTACTACCTCCGGCTTTGAAAATAATCGTATCCCTGTCAGACATAAAACCATCCATTACTGCAACCATCGTTTTGCTTTTCAGGCTGATGATCCTAAACGTGATCTGGGGTTTTCCATTATCCATTACTACCAAAGATTTACCGTCACTTGCCAGGGTATAATCGGCAGTCCCCTGTATCACACCATCCTGGTATCCAGTAAATTTGCCTGCCTTAAATTCGAATTCGGTACTGTGCCTGCTTAGTAATTTTTGATATTTTGCCTTTTTGCGCTCACTGCCCTGCACGTCTACCGCCTTCCATCTTTGCTGGATGGTTTTGTCAGGAGAACTGGAGCAGCTTGTCAAAATGAATAAGGCTAAACTAATGATGGTTATTTTTTTCATATTGTTATTTATTAATTGTTTGTAAACCCCTTAATATTATTTTTTAAAGTCAATACAAACTGGCCCTGGCCATTTATGAAGCCTTGTGTTTCTTTATCGTTTTTGATGTAACTGGCTTTAGCCAGGCCGGACACAGGATCAAATGCACCGATGAAATCAAACACGGGTGGAATGAGAATATTACCCTGGTAATCCATCATCCCATAACCTTTGGTAGCGAAATAATAACGGGGGTTTCCTCCGCCTACCCCACCGGTAATTTCGGGCGTCTTTTTGCCATTGGAAAACAAGCCTGTGTTGGGAGCGTTAAGATTCAGACCAAGTTGTAAATAAAAAAACACGCCTTTATCCGTATGTGTTGAATATTGAAATTTAAAATTTTCTTTTGTTAATGACGTCAGGTTTGTTAAAATTCCTAGGTTTGCTTTTAAAAACAGGTCCTCCAATACTATTATGGTACCTTTTTTATCGATCAGTTCGCGTTGCCTGTTTTTTAAAGTAGTTCTTGCATAGCCATTTTCAAAATTATATATCCTGTCGATGCCAAGTTCCTTTTTTAAAAAAATAACTTCTTCTCCTTTTTTATTGATATAGGAATATTCATATTCATCTGTGAATTTTGGCCGGTGCAAGGCGAGGCCCTCACTAAAACTTTCCACTGTCCACCCTGCTTTTGTTTCAGCAAACCTGAAGGGGATTATTAATTTGCCGGTGGTATCTATGAAACCCCTTTTCATAAGCTGGTCACCCCGTTGATAGACCTCAAATAATCCATCACCATACCTTACAAGTGAATAGGTGGTTTCAAAAGCCCTGGTACCATTTTTTTTAGTGACGATCGTCTTCTGGCCATCCGGGCTTTGTGTTATTACAAAAGGGCTGGGAAATAAGCTGCCGCTCAAATTTTTAACAAGATAGCGGCGCCCTTTTTTGTCAAAGAAATAATCAAAGAAAAGCCTCTTCTCAAAATCTGAAACACTCCCATGTCCATAGCCATCCGGCTGAAAAGGTTCTGCCTGTTGTAGTGTGCAGGGCACGATCAGCTTACCGGTTAGATCTATATACCCGTATTTTTCTGTTTCTACATCTCTAACCACACTTACGCCGTTAAAGAAACCGGAAATGTAAGCATCGTTTCCAGTGCCTGACGTTTCCTTACCCATGTTCAGGTTATATTTTCCCAATGGAATAAATTCGTTTCCGGCAGGATCTATCATTCCATAACGATCGCCTTTTCGCACTACTGCATAGCCATCGTGAAAGGTGTTGATCGAAGGGAAATCTATTGCAATGCCGGAGGTAGTAATGGCAGACTGGTTCACCTGTGGGTAGTTCACCGTCCTCTTCTCACCTGTTTTTTTATCCGTTAGAACTATAGCCGATTTAAGCAGGGCAAGACTTTCATTTTCTTTCCAAAACATTAGTTCAGGCTTACTCAATGAAAAAGAGATGTCGCGCCCTTTTATCCATTTGGAGTCTTTTTCTTCCCAATCCAGCCGGAAGGGCAACACGCCTTCTATTTTGATTAATGAAACGCGTTCATCTGTATAAACATTTTGTACAGATTTATCCAGTATTTCTGCGATAGCACATTTTTGATTATACCTGTAAGCCATTTCATATAACTTTTCCTGTAACTCGTCACCTGAAAATTGTTGCTTTAATTTCTCCGCCTCTTCATTCATGGTCTTGACCTTGGACATAGCGCAGCTTTCCGCTTTTTTAAATGCGGTGCTACTACTATTAGCGGAATTAAGGTTGCCATAAATAAAGGTGGTGGCAAAATCTTTATCATCTGCATTGCCAACTATTTGCAACGCGTCGATCACATCCCCTTTAAAAAAAGTTACTACCTTAAGCTCTTTCAGCAGTATATCTGTAAGCGCCTCATCGGCATACTTCCCGTTCTTATTTCCTTTTTTCTTTAGTAACAAAAGGCCTTGCGACTTTCCTTCAGTTAATGTAACCTCTGTTTCAACAGATTTTATTTTTCCGTCCGAAACGTCAAAGGCGGCGGCAAATAATTTACCATTGATATTCTTGCCCTTTGCGGGAAAAAAATTTAGCTTCATAATTCCGTTTGAAAATAAATTGCTTGCCGGAGAAGCAGGTAAGGACTTTTGAATCCTAAAGGTGCCTTCCCACCAACCCATGTACTGGTCCATTTTTTGAGCCTGTAAGCTGAATACAAAAAAGGCGAATATAGCTATGAAGCAAAGCTTTAAGAACTGGTAATGAATAGATTTAACCATAAAAAAAATTTAACGTTGATTGATGTGATTATTGCCTGGCAGGTTATTTTACGGACCATTTGTTATTACTAAAAGACAATGTTTTAGGTTTTAATTTTTTTAATTCATCGCCATTATATTCCTCCGTTTGTATAACAATATTGCTATTGTCTTTCCATTCGGCAGAGGCGGGGGACCATTTCATTTTTTCCGGCGCATACTCGTTTATAAGCTGGCCGTTCGTGTACCTCCATATCTCGAGGTGATTTTCGCTGTACCCGGATGGGTCTGCACCGGATTGAGTTGCGATCAATCTTTTGTTATCAGGGGACAATTTGGGTGCATTGCATAAAAAATATTGTTTTCCATTCAGCATGTTTATCAGCATATAACCTTCGGTTTCTGCATAACCTATAGAAAACTTATACAGCTGCATCTCTGTAATACACCCATCGAATGAATACCGCACCGTACGCTCGTCATAATCACCTTTATCAAATTCGTTTTTCAATAAAACTGTTTTCCCATTGGCTAATTTTAATTCTATAACACTTTTATTTTTTCTCTTTACATTACCACAACTTTTCATTAGCCCGGCTTCTGCTTGTTCACTGGCAAGGGCTGCCTGCTTTTCATCTTCCACCGCCTGTTTATCTTCAACAGTGGGTTGGGGTGTATCATTCACAGGATTATTAGCTGCAACAGTTTCATTCGTACTTTTCCTTTTTCCGATGTAATCGGCCGCACTGCACCCGCCTTTCTCAGTTTCAAAACTGCCATTGATATTTTTTTCGTCCAGCAGCGCAAGGTTTAAAAACCCGGTACAAAAATCATTGCTGTTTGAAATGGACCTGGTGTTGAAGTTTAATTTAATGACGCCATTTTCAAACTTACATAGCATGGTGTCACTTTTGATCTTGTTTTCCTTTGCGTGAAATATAATCACCTTAACCTCGTCCGGTGACCTGCTTTTTTGTATTTCGATATTCATAACCTGCGTAACGGAAAATGATTTAAAAGTAACGCTGCCATCCCAGCTTCCCAGGAAAGTAGCAGGATCATTCAGGTCTGCCTGTGCAAGCAAGTTTCCAGGCGACACGGCAATTGATACAAGTAATAAACACGACAGTAACTTATAATATAGGTTGAGCATCATCCGGGATGTATTTATTTAACAATAATGATTGGGAATTCTTACTTTTCAAAAATTACTTAGTGTGCGGTAAATAAGCCATCCTTAAGGGCAGCTTCGTCCGCTTACATAGGCCCGAAAACCCGGCCATTTCCAATCTCAACATTTGTCCACTCATGGCCACAGTTCTTACAAATATTGAATGTTTTATACTTGTGATAGGTCACTGTTTCAGTAGTTTGAATTTGTACCAGGTCGTAATCATTTTTAAGGTAAACTTTACTGCTGTCATAACTCCCCTGTGATTTATAATCGCCTACTGACATATGCTTTGTGGCATTATAAGTTGATGATGAGCTTCCCAGATATTCCGAGTACAACAATTTTTTTCCATAAATACTTTGGCAGGATGGGCATTTTCTTCTTTTACCAATCCTGTAACTTGAAAGTACCGTATACAGGATAATGTATGGAAATATATTATGCAGCCAGGAAATTATGAACGGCATAAAACTCCCGAAAGTAAACTCATGAGCCGTTGGCCAAGTGTTCCAAAACAACCCCATTACCATTAAGAAAATAGCGTAAAGAGCGATTAAATAAAACCATACTCTTACAAAATGATAATGCGAAAACGATAGCCAGATTATGGTAGCACAAACAAAATAGGGCCAGGCTATTTTAAGAATGGGTGTAGCGTTTTCCAGGAACCAACTGAAGGGTAATAACGGGTTGTGATTAATAAGATAACCTGTTGACACATTACTCAATGGCCAGGTTATACAGGCATAGGCAATGCCTATAAAAATAACCAGGTAATAAAAATTTTGTTTGATCCTTGCGGTCCATCGGTCCGGTGAAAGTTTAAATGCTGCTGCCCTTGATTTGATCCTGATAAGCTGGCCAATAACCAGCAAGAAACCGGATAGAAAAAGCGCTATCCAAAAACCTGCTCCGTATAAAGTGATGGCATTTTGCTGCTTAAAATAAAAAGCGGTCAAATAGGTACTCAAAAGAAAAGTAAGAATTGCGATAGCTGGAAAACCAAAAAAAACATCAGCCGGAATTGGATATTTTTTTTCGGGCAATAGGGCGCTGAATAAAATAAAGCCCAAAGAAATAATAAGAATGAAAAAGCCAACTTTAAATCCCGGGCCGAACACCTGCAATACATTAGGTGACCATTCCGTATAGCCCAATTCAAAACCTGTAAATGGATGCGGCCCGCCGCCAAACCATTGCAAAAAAAGTGTGCCCAGAATCAGTACGCAGCACACCATGGAAATTATTTTAAATAATCTATTTTCGGTAAAATAATTATAAGCAGCTATGTTCGGGTTACTATATTTTTGTACAGGTGAGTTTGCTATTCCGGGCATCTCACTGTCCGTAGTAGTGGCTGGTAAAGGTTTAGAAAACTCTGCCGCCTTTTTAGCGTTTTGTTCCCTGTAAGCTTCCGCTATAAATGCACGGTCACGTGCAAATTGTTCCATTTGTTCTTCTGTATACATAACTTCTCAACTTTTTTTGTGCCTTCCGCAGTAAATGCCGTAGTAAATTTTACGGCCTGCTGCTTTACTTCATATACATTATCGTACTGCTAAAGTCGTTTATCAGCCTGTATATTTCTACCTTCGGGATATCTTACCCACTTTCCGGGAAATTTTCCATATTGGGCGTACCCAGGAATAAATCTATTTTTTCCAACGCATTTAAACGATACGTATCACTTATCTTAAAGCTCATGGTATTTATAAAATAGACCGTCCCGGTTTTATTTCTTCCGGTAACCTCTCCAAGGTTGATGATGGTACTTTGATCTACACGAACAAATTGCGTCGGTAGTTTTGGTTCCAGTTCATTCAAACTTCCCCGCATCATATATCCCCTGTTTGCATCACGGGTGTGCATCAGGATATTATTATTGCCACTCCCGGCAATTTTATTATTAAAACTTTCAATGAAAACAATGTCCTGCCATTTTAAAAATTTTTCTACTTCAACGGGATCATCCTGCTCTTTTGCAGTTATCCGCTGGCGATTGGCGTCCTGGCGTATGTCCATTTCTTTTACCCGGAAAAAACTACCCAGCGTTCTTTTCTTTACCGTAGCTTCATAACGCGGTAAAAGAAGCTGAACAGTTGCCCACAATTGCTTTTTATCAACCGGCTTGTCTACTTTTATTACAAACCCGTCTCCACCGGTTTGCCTTATCCTATCCAGGTTTTCGTATGTGTCAAAAGCAGACAAATAGATAACAGGTATCTGGTAATGTTTGCGGATGAAGGAGCCCAGTTCTATGCCGTCCTTTTTGCCTTTTATGCGTATGTCCAGTACGGCAAAATCGGGTTCGTATTGTTTGAGTAATTTACAGGCGTCCTCATAGTTATCAACTGCCCTGTCATCATCAAAACGAGTAATCTCAAAACCTTTTGCTTCAAAAAATTCTGCCAGTTCCTGGTAAAGGATATATTCGTCTTCCACCAATAGCACTTTACGTTTGCCAGACATGATACCTGTTTTTTAACATTAATAATTTATTTTACTAGGCCGCTGATAATAAAAATTTAGCAGGTAATCTATTACTGAATTTTATTCATTCATAGGAAACGACATTTGAAAAATTGTTCCGCCAGTAGTTGTAAAAGTTCCTGCGCCGCCTAACTCATGGGTCAATCCTTTTATCAGTTTCATACCATAGCCATTGCTTTTTGCCGCATCCATTCCTTTTCCGTCATCCCTTACCTGCAGGTTTATTTCTGTGCTACTTACCGGGTTGACCTGTACCAATATATTGCCATTCTTTTTACCTGTAAAGGCATATTTGTAGGCATTGGTGACCAGCTCATTTATTATAAGGCCAAGCTTCTCTGCCACCGGCTGACTTACTTCGCCAGTAGCCTTAACCGTTAGTTGAACAGGTGGCTCGTCTTCAAAAGTATTACCAATTGCATTGCATAATTCTGTAATGTAATCGGAGAGGGAGATATTACCTGCCTGTACGGTTTGGCTATATAAATGTTTATGCAAAAGCTCAATGCTTTTGATCCTGCTTTTTAAGGTTGAAAGCGGTATTGCATCCGTTACGGTTTTTCCAGCTACATCCACCAGCCGGCTAATAACGCCCAGGTTATTTTTTACCCTGTGATGAATCTCATTTTGTAATAATTGGATCTGCTTTTTTGCCTGCACTGCTTTTTGGCGGGATTTAAATTGTAACCATAAGCCGGCGGCAAGTACCAGGCATAGACCGGCAATCAGCCAGACGATGATTGACCGCTTCCTTGTTTCCTGTTTTGCAATCAAGGTATTTTGCTTTTCAATGGTTAGGCTATCTTTTATCAACCGGGTTTTATATTGCGTTTCCACATCCAGCAATTGCCGGTTAAATTCTTTTGCGCTTGAAACATTTTCAGTGGAATTGAATTCAGCGTTGGAAAGCAGCAGGGTGTCCAAATGAATTATGTCTGAAAGCGAACGGCCATTTAGTTGTTTTTTTAATTGATGCACACCACCCGGTGAATACATTATCGAAAGCAACTTGATAGTATTGGTATCTTTTATGTTATTCCTGTTGATAGTTTGTTTAAGGTCATTAATGATAGTCGCCTGTTCTCTTTCTTTAACTATTCTTTCCGCATAATTCATTTCCAGCGAATCCGCCCCCTTGTTATTTTTTTGTTTGCGTTTTAAAATAGCAAAATAACGCAGGTTATCAGTTAGCATATCCGGAAGTTCATTTTTGGTTGCCAAATCCGACGCCTTGTTAAAATACATTTCGGCTTTACTTAATTCATTGGTTTCAGTATAATACCTTCCCCAAAACGTATATATCGATACTAACCCTGGTTCGTACTGAACATCATTTAAGATCTTCTCAGCTTCATCACCCTGCGATAATGCCTTATCTAATTCGTTTATTGAAAGGTAGGTGCCTGCAATATCGGTCATCACCATACCTATGTCAGGCTGGTTATTGTAAGTGGCAAATGCTTTTTTTGCGTCAAAAAAATGTTCAAGGGCCTTTCCCATATCACCGTTTCTGTAATAGCTTTGGCCGGTTAAAGCCAAACAATAACCTAAGCCTGAAAATGCATTCGCCTTTCGGAAATACTCGATGGCGCCAAAAAGTAATTCGGGTACTTTAGCTGTTTTTCCGATGGCAACCAGTGATTCGGCATAGGGTCGTTTTGTTTCAGCGATCATTTTCTGGTCACCCTGCTTTTCATATATAGCCAGCGCTTTCTCAAAATAAGAGATTGCCTGCGTGTGCTGGTACTGCGCCGCATAAAACCATCCAAGCCTGTTTTGAACCTTTGCCTGGTAGCTTAAATCACCCAGTTGCTGCGCGATTTTTTCGGCATTCAATAAATGTTGCTTTGCGAAGTTTACCATTTTCCCGTCCATCAGATCAGTGGCAAGGTCCATTTCCATTGTGAATATTGCAGGAGGCGTATTTATTTTTTTCGCTACTTCCATGGCAAGCGAATCGTAATGTAATATCATTGGGTAATTCCTGGTTTTTCTTTTGCAGCGTGCCAGTCCCCTGTATCCTGTCATCTGCTTGTTAAGCAGCCCGGACAACCTGCCGTATTCCACAATTTTTTCAGCATAGTTTTCAGCTTTTGCAAGATCGGTTTTGAAAACAGTATTGTGGAGATCAATATAAATATTTGCCCGGTCACTATCGTGCCGGGCATTGGCCAAAGTTTTCAGCAGCGCTTCTTCGTTTTGTGCACTGACAGATAAACCCGATAAAATATGGAAAAATAAAAAGAAAGTTTTTCGCAACCGCATTGCTTGTATAATTCTACAATTAAAAATCTACAATATCTAAATATATATATTTTATGACTTTTAACAAAAAATTATAATCCTTTAAGCAGTGAGATGGATTTTTATTGACAGGAATGCTGACGGGTATAGAAACGATCGTGTGAATGAATTATGGAAAGGAACAACCGTCAATTATTGTGCAATGTGATGAGTATAGCTTTCAATCTAACCCGGAAGAAAATATCCTCTGTAAAGATGCCGATAGTTTACACAATTGTGATGATTTTCCCTATTTGCCTGGCCATGTAGCCAATGGGCTCAACAAATTTCTCTAACCCATTTTTCACCAAAATAGATGTAACTTCTTCAGCCGAGGATCGGTTTACCGCTATCAATAACCCACCGCTTGTTTGCGGATCGGCAAGTATTGCTTTTTGATAATCGGTCACGGCCCCTATCTTTTCGCCATAGCTTTCCCAGTTCCGTTGCGTACCCCCAGGTATCGATTTTTGGTCAATATAATTTTTAAGGTCGTCAATTATAAGCGGCACATTTTTGAAATCAACAACCGCGCTTAAGCCACTTCCTTCCGCCATTTCAACCAGGTGCCCCAATAAACCAAAACCGGTAATATCCGTCATTGCGCTTACTCCTTCTACTTTTCCCAGCACTTCACCTATTTTATTCAGCTGCATCATTTGCGCTGCCGCTACTCCTTTATGATCATTTAATAAAATGCCTTTCTTTTCCGCGGTTGTTAAAATTCCAACGCCGAGTGGTTTGGTTAAAAATAATAGATCGCCTTCCATGGCGAGATTATTTTGCTTGATGTTACTGATTGGAACCAGCCCGTTAACAGCAAGGCCAAAAATCGGCTCCGGTGAATCGATGCTATGCCCGCCGGCAAGCGGGATACCGGCCTCTTTACAAATGCTCCTGCTCCCTTCAATTACTTTTTGCGCAATGGCAGGAGGCAAAATATTTATGGGCCATCCTAAAATGGCAATTGCCAAAATTGGTTTTCCGCCCATCGCATATACATCGCTGATAGCATTTGCTGAAGCGATCCTTCCGAATTCAAATGGATCATCTACAATGGGCATAAAAAAATCGGTGGTCGAGATCAATGCGGTTCCATTCCCAAGGTCGTACACGGCTGCATCATCCTTGCTATGATTGCCTACCAATAATTTATCATTGTCTGGCCTGGCAATATTACTGGCTAAAATTTCGTCTAAAATACCGGGCGCGATTTTACACCCGCATCCCGCGCCGTGAGAATATTGAGTAAGTTTTATTCCTGCCATATGAGTTATTTCCATACCCTTAAGTTCCTTTTATTCTTCGCTTTAATAAAATAGCGGCGTTTGTTTTAAGATCCGCACTAAACCTTACTTCATATCTTTTATCACCATCCATGATTATTAACAAGCCGGTGTTTGGTGGTATGCTACCTAGGTTTTCAGCGTACATCACCATTGATAAAGTATCGGGCATGTCCTTATCGATATAGATCGTTTTGCTATTGGCTTTTGTGGACAACCCCTGTCTCGCAAAAATGATCTGCCCATTCATCAATACACTCACGGTGTCTCCATCCACGTCTCCGTTATCATACAAAGTCAGCACCAAGCTATCTGATTCAAAAAATACAGACTGTTCGTTCTTCATCGTTCTTTCAGCAACATTTACAGCAACATTTTGCATTGACACAGCAGCAATCGCAGGTTCTTTTTTTGGCTCGGTTTTGCCTTCTGTTTTAGCTGGTTCTTTTATAGTAATAACCGGAGCTGGTTTGGTTACTACGGGCGGTGAAGTTACTACAGGCTTGTTTTCCGTAGCAGGCTTTTTCACAATTTCAGCAACAGGCTTATTTTCTTTTTTAGCCGGTTCTTTTACTGCAACAACAGGTTCCTGTTTCTTCGTTACAGGGGGAGGCGTCACTGTTTTAGCTACATCCGGAACTGGTTGTTTAACTTCCTTTTTGATAACATTCGCTGCGATCAAAACTTCTTTTCTTTTAGCTGTCAATGAAGTGATGATTGATTTTGATCGGTAAGCGGGTATTGCAGCCAACTCGCTTGAAGGCTTATTTTTTATAGTAGTTAGATCATTTATCGTAAGCCTTGTCAATATATTTCCAAGTTCCGGTACAGTGATCACAGGCTTGTATGCAGGCGATTTCACAACGGGCAGTATTGTTGATTTAGTTTTATTTACCGGCATATTTTGGAATACTACTTCTGATTTTTTTGGCAACGCTACTACAGGTTCTTTAGGTTCGTCAATATCTGCTGGCTGAGCCGATGTCACAACCGGTGAATTGATCCCGGCTACCGGCTTATCTACTATTGCAATATCGGTTCCTATCTTTTGCGTTTTCACAAAAGAGAGGTCATTATCCAGTTTTAATACGCCGAGGATTTTAAATAAAGCAAGCGTTTTATATTCAATCTTTCGTTCTAATTTTAAAGTGCCGGTATTGCGCAGGTACTCCCTTGTTTGGTTGGTATTCCAGTTGCCTGATAATTGCATGGAGCTATCCTGTACCGAAAGGTTTACTATGCTCTGCATCCTTATATTCCTGGGCGGCGGCGCGCTGTAAGTGTTCGATATCAGTTCAACATCTTCAATGATCAACTGGTCGTCTTTTCTTTTAATTTTTACTTTTTTCACCCCCATTTCCTGCCTGCCGTCAACATCAAACAAAGTATAAGAATATCCGGTTAGTTTTCCCTTTTCCTCACTGATCGCAATTTCGTAAGGCAGGTTTCTTTTCATCGTATCACTATACAATGACCCTTTCCATAAACCGGTAATATCCTTGTTGGCCGGTACACCATCCTGTGCGAAAAGGTAGACAGGAAAGAAAAGTAAACCGAAAATAATTGTCCTAAGCCGTAGCACGTTCATTGATCAGTGTATTAGTGATAGTTTTAACATCAACGCTTGCACAAGTTATTTTATTTAATGCCGGCTGAATATTTTCCCTGTCCAGCATTGATTTTGCATAGCATTTATCGTAATATTTTAATAAGATCCTAAAGCAATCTTTATAGTTATCTTCCAGTAAATGGCCAATGGCTGTTTTTGCTTCCTCTCCACCCAGCCGCTTTTGAATTCTTATAACGGCATTCACCATATCTTCTTTTTTGAATTTTCCGTATTCCCGGGTAAGGTAACCGAGTCGCTCTTCGAGTGGAATATCAATAAAAATAACCGGGCTGCTTCGCATGGTCTTCCACAGGTCGATAGGGATATTCAGCAGGCCGATACGCTGGCTCTCGTCCTCGATGTAAATAACATTTTCCGGGAGATTTATCGATGATGTAGCAGGTTCGGGTATTGATAGTTGGCTGATTGCAAAAAGTTCACGGCCAAGCAAATTCTCGAACATCTCCTGTGTTGGTTGTGGCTTTTCCCCAAATGCGCCAAAAGCGGATCCTTTGTGATTAGCCAGTCCTTCA
>JBDSLD010000102.1:0-11220 GCA_039916545.1 Ferruginibacter sp. | reverse complement strand
ACTTAATTTAATACAATACAATTTTAAAATGGACAAAACACTAGGCACCGTTAAGTTTTTCAATTCTGAAAAAGGATTCGGATTTATCAAGCATGATGATTCAAACAAAGAAACTTTCGTACATGTTAGCGGATTAATCAACGACATTAAAGAAGGCGACCGTGTAGAATTTGACCTGCAGGAAGGTAAAAAAGGTATGAATGCCGTTAACGTTAAACTGATCTAATATATTATTGATCTTTCTTAATAAAAGGTATTGGGCTGCTAACTATTTAGTAGCCCTTTTTTTGACCTTAACCCAAAGTGAAAATCAAAAATCTATCTCTGTTTTATCAGCGATTAACCAATACAGGTAAGCATTCTGCTATCTTATATGTTAAAGTCAGGGAATCTAAAATTGCGTTCAACCTATTGGCTTTAAATTTGTTTGAGAAATAAAAATTATTAAAAAATGAAATTTGTGAAACATTACTACTTATTTTTTGCGGCCATTTGCATTTTTACCATTAACACCTCGGCACAGACCTCATCAGGAAAAATACTATTGACCAAGGGTCAAAAGATCCAGATCGACAACAATGTGAAAACAGTCAGCAGCCAGGAAATGGCTGGCCAGGCAATTGAAATCACGGTCAATGCCGACATGACCCATCAATTAGAAGTAAAAGCCAGGAAGAAGAACTCCTATGTGCTTTCTTCCACACTTACCAAATTAGCCACCAATGGAAGTGCAATGGGCCAGGAAATGAAATTTGATTCAGAAAAAAAGGAAGACCTGGAAAGTGAAACAGGAAAGGCGCTTAAAGATCAATTAAATGTAACCAAGGAACTGGAACTGGATGAAAATTCAAAAGTTATAAATGGCGTTAAAAAAGATACTGCCACAACGCCCGGATCAGGACAACTGATGGACATTATGAATAACATTACCGGTGGCGGCGGCGATGAAAGCAATGGCGCCAGCGCGGCTTTTGATGTTATACCTGCTGGTAAAAAGGCGGGCGATAGCTGGTCTGATTCTTCTGTAACTGAAGAAATGAAAATATACAGGAATTACACGATCAAAGCAATAAACGGGAGCGATGCAACTGTAACGCTGACCGGCAAACAAATCACAAAAAAGAAGATTGAGATGCAGGGAATGGAGATAAACGTAAGCATGGAAGGTACGTTGTCCGGTGAAGGTGTGGTTGATATAAAGACTGGCCTGGTAAAACAAAAAACCACTGTTTTAGATGGGATCAGCAGCACCGAAGTAATGGGACAGAGCATTCCGGGTACAACTAAAATAACTACTACAACTACAGTAAAAACGATTTAATAAATTAGGAAATATTTTAAGCGCTGTTCAGTTGAACGGTGCTTTTTTTATGCCCTGAAAATATTCCTAAGAGAGATTAATGCCAGACGAATAGACTTTATAGAAGGCTACGGTGCTCAAAATGATATGTTTGCTTACAGGCTTGCCCCACCTCACAGGTTTTTAAAACCTGTGAGGTGGGGAGGCTTACTTCAGGTTCGTTTTAGGTTACATCTAAAAGTTGACTTATTTATTTTATATGCCGATCAGCTTCTTCTCTGCAAAAACCAGTAAGCGCTGAGTAAAAGAATACAAGTGACTCCTACGATCGACCATAAAGAATTATAACCGAAATGTTCGGCTAATTGTGCGCCAAAGAAGGGGCCGACTGCCTGGGCCAACGACCAGGCTACGGTATATAATGCAGCATATTGACCTCGGTTTTCTACATTCGTCCTGGATATCCAATAAGTATTCATAAAAGGCATGGAAATAATTTCGCCAAAAGTCATAATGACCATTGAAGAAAGGGCCAGCACCATTGCACTGGCGATAGGTAAATTTAGCATCAGGAATGATATCCCTACTAAAAAAACACCCGCTGCCATATAGTGTACGGCGGGTCTTCTGCCTTCCAGTTTAAAGACGATGATCATTTCGAATATAGCGATCAGCAAGCCGTTAACGGCCATATTAATACCTATAAAAAATTCAGACAGGTGTAATTCAGTCTTGTAAAAGACAGGCATCGTCGTAAACATCTGGAAAAAACAAATAGCGAATAATATTTTTATCCCGATAAAGAAAAGATACGTACGGTCCTTGTATGCCGAATTTACTTTCACAACCGTCGACGGATTTTTTACTTGTTGTGTTGCTTCGTTTTTTGAAGGAACAAAAACAACATATAAAAGCACGGCCGCGGAAAGGTTGGTCACCCCATCTACCCAAAACAATAATCCGTAATTGTAAGAAGCTATAATTCCTCCAAGCGCGCTGCCAAAAGCCCAGCCCAGGTTAATGGCCAAACGGTTAAGTGAATAGGAACGGGTCCTGTTCTCAGCTTTACTGTAATGTGCTATCGCAACTGCATTTGCAGGACGAAATGCTTCATTGACCATACTCAGAAAAAAAGTAGTGATACAAATAGCGCTATAACTTTTCATTTGTCCCAGTACAATAAACATGATACCTCCACCCGCAAGTGTAAATAGTTGTACATAATAGTGCCCTATCTTATCGGTGATCCTTCCGCCTGCTAACGCCCCAACAATTGCGCCGGCACCAAAAAGACTCATTACAAACCCGGCTTTACCAATGCCTACGCCAAGTTCCTGCGTCATGTACATCGTCATGAACGGCACCACCATTGTACCGCTGCGATTCACCAGCATTACCAGCGAGAGCCACCAGGTGCTGCGGGACAAACCGCCGTAAGAATTTTTATATAAACTGATGGTGGAACTAAGCATAAAAAGTAATGGTAATAATATTTATAATACACCAGGTTTTAAAGCGGCAGCCGCTATAAAAAGCAGCCTAAAACTGATTTGTTTTATCCATAGCAATCTTCACGCACCACTCATTGCAACAAATACCTCCCAACTTATAAAAAAGTAAATAGTCTTTTTATAGACCTCATCCGCTTTAAAACAAGCTAAACCTGTGCACCAGGATGCCCTTCCGCCAACATAAATTATTTTTTCTCCACAAATTCAAATTTTTCTGTTCTTGGGATCTGTTCAAATGCATTCTTAAAAAATTCCGGCGGCTTTGCAAGTTTCCTGATTTGAGTGTCTATCCAGGCGCCGTCTACGGTAATAACGGCTGCTAATTTATCTTTGTTCTTCCACAATTCATGTATCATTGTCCACCTCGACATATCCGCTGTTGCCTTATGCAATTTTAAATTAATCATGATTTCATCGCCAAATTTTATTTCTTTTCTGAACACGCATTCCTCCCGAAATAAGATTGGGCCAATGTTATGTTCCAGCATTACTCCAGGTGTAATGCCATGTTCATTTAAAAAAGAAATGCGGCTGAAAGCGCCATAGTCATAATATAAGGAATGCCGCACATGATAGTTCGGATCAAGGTCGCTCCAGCGGATCTCCAGTTTCTTTTCATATGCTTCCATGATTAATTATTTATTACAAATGTAAATTAAAATGCACCCTGAAAAACAGGGTGCATTATCCAATAATAACAACCAGCTAAAAACTTAATTCAGGTTCAGTATTTTATCTTTAGGATACTTAATGCTATAACTGATGCGCAGCTTTTTTACTTCGCCGGGAGCAAGCTTCAGTTTCCAGGTGAGCACGCCTGTTTCTTCATTATGAGTAGCAGCGCTGGTCTCCAGTACTTCAACGACCACCTCTTTATCCTGTGAGATCGGGAACTGGTCCTTCACCATGAGGTCGATGGCATCTTTTTTATTATTCTTCACCGTAATATCGTAGGTGAATATTTGCTTTTTATTTGTACCCAAAAATTTAATGCTGCTATAATCAACCAGTTTTTCCTTTTTTACCACTACCCTTTTGTCTCTTCCCATAGTAAGGTTAAGCGTGTCCTGTGTTGAAGAAGGATCGATAAATGATTTTCCAATGTAAGTACCTTCAAAGATAATATTGGCTTCACCGGGTAATAAATTCAGCTTTTCCCAATCGGCAATTTCAGCAAGCAGGAATACTTCTTTATCAAGCTTTGGCGCAGCATAAAATTTATAACTCGCAGGCACTTCATGCTCCTTTAAAATTGCCGTCTGTGCCTTTCCGTTAGTAGGTACATCGTAGGGCAGATCAATATCAAAAGTCACATCCAGTTCTTTATCCGACACGGTTATGTAATCATCGAGGCCATCTTTCAGTGTAATAAGTATCGCACCACTGCCGGCCCTCGATCCATATATCGCAGTCGCTTCGGAATCTTTAATTACCTGCATTCCCTTAATGGCGTTAGCGTCGATCTTACTAAATTCAGCAGCTGTCATTTCATTGCCGTTAACAATATAAAGGGGCACATTACCTGATGCCAGGGTTGCAGCACCTCTTAGCTTTAACGCAGATCCATACCCGGTTACTACTGTTTCACTCAACTGGTTGGAAATAACATTGAGTCCTGCCACCCGGCCCTGCAAGCCCAACGACTTATTATAATAATTAATCGGGTCGATATAACTCAGGAACCAGGCATTGAACACCGGTGCATTGCCTGCCTGGCTGGGCGTTGATGTCGATAAACTTAATTTAACCTGTTTCCAGTCAATGCCCGTTGTTTGAAATATTTTCGCCCGGTAAATCAATTTTAACGAACTCGTTATGCTTTCTGCACGCAGGTCGTAGAATGGCGTCCAGTAAGCATTCTGAGTTAGGTAAGAAATATTAAAATCATACTTTCCCGCAATCGTACAATTTAATTGCAATATTAATTTTCCGGTTGACTTAGTATTTTTCTTTTGCTCCTCGGCTATTTGGGCATTTAATTTAAGAGTTAGTTCCCGCATCTTTTTTTCTTTTTGTTGCAGGTTTACCAATTCATTTTGTAATTCAAAAGATTTTGTTTTGTAATACTCCATCAGCTTCACTAACTCCGCTACGCTCAGTCCTGTTTGTGTTCCCTTGATCTCTTTGTTGGCTTTTAATACGGATAGTAAATCATTGATGATATTGATACTGGTTTTTATTTTTTCCGAATTAGCATTCACCCTTTCTACTGAATCTTCCAGCATTTCAATGAGCGGTGTTTTGATTTCGTTTTGCAAGTGATCAGTACTAAACTCAGTACCCATTACGGTCACATTTCCGTTGCAGTTTATTTGCAGGCTATTTATTTCCAGGGCATTGCTGATGTACTCAATGACGAGCTCATTGTTGCCCTTTAGCAGATCCGCCTTTGCGAGGTGGTTCATTTCTGCACCGACTCTGAAAACTGTTACTGAAGTGAGGTTTGATTTAACAGCTGTGCTTGCATCATTATTAGCGAAGGCCGGCTGGAAGAAATACATCAATGATAAAATAGAAATTATCTTTTTCATGCTACTTGTTTTTGTAGCAGATGCAATTTTTAAATCGATTACATAACGGGATTGAACCTCGTAAATGTTTTTAGTTTTTTTTAAGAATTGGTTAATACTTTTTCTTTACGAAGTCGCGCCTTCTGGGTAAGTCACCCCAAAAGGATAACGTACCCATAAGGCGCGGTCGAACATGCTACATAAAAAAACCCTTCCCCGCGAGGAGAAGGATTATATTTTTCATAAATCTTAATTGCTTTTATCCAAATCTTTTTTCTTCGAGATCTCTTCCAGCAATTTTAAACCAAGCAAACCACTGATCGGGCCGTTAGCGCCATCGCCTCCGCCACCAATTAAAATATCAGGCATTATCTTGATATTTTGTGTACCGATGGCTTCCATTACTTTTAACTGGGTAAAATTATTTCCACCCATCGCTTCCACAGATAGTTTATATGACTCAGCATTCGATTTACCGATGGCCAATATCTTACCCGCTTCCGCATTACCAGTCAGTGTGATCTGTTCTGCGTTGGCCCTTGCCAGCAATTCGATCTGTTCTGCATTTGCTTTTGCCAGCACACGGATCCTTTCCGCGTCACCGTTCGCCAGCAACCTAAGCCTGTCAGCCTCAGCAGTGGATTGTAAGCGCACGCTATTGGCTTCACCAGTCGCCTTTTTAACAGAAGCATCTGCGATGCGTTCTGCGATCAATACACCCTGGTCTGCCTTTACGATCTCCTTTTGTATATCCGCGATCGCAGTTTCTTTTTCAAGCGTTTGCCTTGTTTCCTGCGCCTTCATTTCTGTTTCGTAGGTAACTTTTTGTTCTTCCGCTATTTTACGATCAGTCAGTGTTTTCATTAAACTTTCAGGAGGCACGATGTCACCTATCAATGTATCTACACCATTCACATTATATTGGTCAAGCACCCTGCCTATGTGCATGCGGGCAGATTCCTGCCTTTCTTTACGCGTACCCAGGAACGCAATTACGTCGCTATCCTGTGCACTGTTACGGAAATAGTTACCGATGGTAGGTTCCAATACCTGGCTCACCAGGTTATTCATGTTACCGAAACGGGCAATTACTTTTGGCGCCTCGGTAGTAGGAATATGTATGATCTGTGATACGTCCAGGTTGAAAGGGAAACCGTCTTTACTACGCACCGTAATAGTAGATAAATGTTTATCCAACTGGTGGCTCTCGCTTCTTGCGTTGGCCCAATTTAATACCAGGTTAGTAGTGGGTACCAGTTCCACTTTCATAATAAACGGATTGATCGGATACTTACCCGGACCTAACGGTTCTGCCCACACGCCTTTATTACCCCGGGCTACAATATTGCCATGTTTAAAATCGATGCCACTCAGGTCAACACCTTCATTACCTACATAACTTATCACCACACCTACATGGCCGATGGCTATTTCAGTCATGTTGACCATTTCAACTTTTGTGAACCAGGGATTTAAAAAATAAGTACCGGCAAGGATAACCTGTTCCTGTAAACCTTTATAGCCACCGCCGTTCATAAAGCCGTCAACATCCTGGAATTTATTATGGCCCGGAACTGTCTTACCAGCAATCTGCCCTTCTTGCAAAGGGTGACCTTCCTGTGTTGTTACCACACCAACGGCATTGTCGGGAATGGTAGTCATGTCAGTCATTTCAATCGTAAATAAAAAAGTATTGATACGGTATGAACCCGGGGCGATAATGGCAGTTTGCCTACCCTTGCGTCCACCGTTCTTTAAAAACGCTACCGCATCCTGGAAGCTGTCGCAGTCTACCTTACGGCCCAGGATATAACCAGTTTCCAACTCGGCGCCATCTTTAGCCAATATCAATCCCAATTGCCCGGTGGGGATAATAATGAATGGCTGGAAAGTAATGTCATACTGCCAGATCCATTTACCAAAGTATAGCCCTGGAGGCAATGTTTGCGCCTGGAATCCGGCCTCTCCATCGGTAGCAACGATACGGCCTTCCGGTAATTGCTGGTTACCGAAGAGAACGAATTTTTTTGTTACCAGTCCGATCCTGTTTTCCGGCACTATTACGACGCCAAAGAAAACACGTAAAATAAATTTGTACAAAAGAAGTACAAATAAGGGGATGCCAATGATCAATCCCCATTTGATCAACTCGTGAGTGTCCATTTTGATTTTAGTTTAAGTATAATTGTAAAAGATTTAGTGGATGATTCATAAGATCCCACCAGGATAAAATTTAGCTATTTGACGGGCGTAGTGAAGCCGGGCGGATTACGATTATTTACGGTAGCATTGAATGAAGCCAGGTGTTGTTCGACTGACTGCATACAGGTACCAGAACCTTGTAACCGCTTGCTATTAATAATTGCCGGGAGGAGAAGTGTTGAAATTAGTGAGGATAAAACCGACTAAGAAGAAAACAACCTTTTTGGTGCGCCTTTTCATTTTTATAAATTACAATCCGCAAAGATCGCTGTTATCTAAATGGCACCATAGGGAAATGTGGATGAATGGTAAAGCAGGTTTTTGAAAACGGTATCCTGAAAATTACTATTGCAATGCTAAGATTTCGTTTCGTGAAGAGCGAACCGGGGCGAGCGATTGCAGATAGCCAATCCATATAAATTAATATGTGGCTGAGTCATTTTTTGCAATAAGAATCAAAGCAAAAATTTCGTTTCGGGTAAACTAAAACCGAAGCGGGCGATTGCAAATATTTAGTTATTGCAAGGCTAATTTTATAACCGGCACAAGTGCATCTGCCCAAACTTTATATTCGATCCGGGATGGATGTAAGCCGTCGCTGGCGATCAAGGAAGCATCATTGGCGGCAAGCCTGGAAGAGGCGGTAATATCTAAATAATTCACGCCGTTTTTCAATGCGATCGATTTATTGATGAGGTTAAAAGAATCAATTTCCTTCGCTATCAAAGCCTTGTCGCTTCCCTGCGCATAAGGCGTAACACTGTAATCCGGGATAGACAAAACAACCACCCTGTTCCTGTTATCGCCGGCATAATGTACGGCCATATTTAGTAAGGTCAAAAACTGCGCGGCATATTCTTCCTGCGTTTTCTGCTGGTGTTGGTTATTAACCCCGATCAATAAAGTAACGATATCATACGACGGTTGAGTGGGCGGCGAAACCGCGATCGCATTAAGTAAATCAGCAGTTGTCCACCCGGTTCTTGCAATGATCTCCGGGGCGCCAAATTTTATTCCGGCAGCAGTCAGTGATCTTGCTGCCTGTACAGGAAACCTGTCTGCTTCATTTACTGATTGCCCAATCGTATAAGAATCACCCAGTGCTAAAAATGACCTTGCAGAACTTGTATCCGGAACTGTTGGCGTTGGAGGTGTATTCGGAATAGTGGTAGTCATTACCAGGTGATCATCCTTCGTACAGGAGAGCAACGTGACTAATATTGAAACAGTGATAAAAATTAACCTGGCCATAATTTAAAGTACGGAATTATAACCAAAATGGTTCAGTGGATACATAAAAAAGGCCCCTTACAAAGAGGCCTTATTCAAAATATAGTTATAATTATTTATACAATATCTGGTAGTATTCATCCGCCATGCGGTTACTGTCAAACTGGATCTGTACATCGTTCATACCATTTTTCATAATGTCTCTCCAGGTCTCTTTGTTATCATAATACAAAGGAAGTATCTGGTTTTCCAGTATCTCGTACAACTGGTTAAGGTCATACTCGTCCTGCTCCTGAACATGTATGTTCTCATAGTCGATCGGCGGCACTACGAAACCGTTATTACCGTTGTTGATAAACTCACATATCCAGCCATCATTGGTGCTAAAATTAACTGCGCCGTTCATGGCTGCCGTCATACCACTGGTGCCACTTGCTTCTCTCGGCACCCTCGGGTTATTTAACCAAACATCAGCGGCTTGTTTTAAACGCTTGCTCAATGCAAGTTCATAACCAATACATACAGCTACATTTTTATACTGCTTGCTCAAATGCACCAGGTGATTGAAATCATTGATCGCCGGGTAGTCCAGCGGGTATGGCTTTCCTGCCCAAATGATCTGCACCGGGTACTTGGTATTGTTCAATAATTTTTCAAAGCGTTTATGGTCTCTCGTTAATAACTCAGCTCTTTTATAACCGGCGAAGCGACGTGCCCAAACTATCGTCAGCACATCCGGACTTAACAACTTCCCGGTTTGATCAGCGACTAAATCCAGGGCTCTTTTCTTTAAGAATCTTTTACGGTCATCAAACCAAACATCATTGCCATCCAGTTTGGCTTTGTACAATTGCTTATCGGCCCAGTAGCGCCAGTTTTGTGCGTTGGTAATTGCTTTGATCTCACAAATACCCGGATATTTTCCCCACATTTTACGGCTCACTTCACCATGCAACTGTGATACGCCATTTGCCAGTTTAGCAAAACGCAAAGCCGCCAATGAATGGTTAAAGAAGTCATCGGTAATGCCTGTAAACTTTCTTACATCGTCAATATGCATACCGCAGAAGTAACTCATTTTCTGGCACAGGTAAATGTCATGCTTTTCATTGCCAGCTTCTTCCGGTGTATGCGTTGTAAAAACCAGGCGCTTCCTTACATCTTCCAGGTTTCCAAATTTCCGGAACAGGTAAAAAGCAGCACTAAGACCATGCGCCTCATTTAAATGGTATAACTGTGGATTAAAATTTATTTCATCCATTAGTTTGGCGCCGCCGACACCTAATAAGATAAACTGGGCAACCTTGGTGGCCAGGTTACCATCGTAGAGGCGGTGAGTAATGGTTTGAGTTACATAATCATTTTCAGGCAGATCGGTGCTTAATAAAAACATCGGCGCACTGTTGAATGTTTCGGGGTTAAGGTACCAGGCCTTTACCCAAATCGGGTGATCGTGGATATTTATCTGGAACTTTATACCGGTGTCTTCTAAAAAATTGTAGATCTTCTCGTTCCATTGAACCTGCAGGGTTTGATCCGCATTTCTTGCCTGGTCGTAATAACCGTATTTCCATAAAATGCCGATGCCTACCAGGTTTTGCTTTAGTTCATATGCACTGCGCATATGCGAACCTGATAAAAACCCAAGGCCTCCACTGTAAATTTTTAAGGGTTGGTGTACTGCGAACTCCATCGAAAAATAGGCAACCCGCTTACTATAATTCTCATTTATAGGGTAAGGGACCTTGAAATTATTAAAACTCATAAATCAGATAATTTAAATTGGACTGCAATATAAAGGGAATTTTCAGGAAAAAAAGACGAACACCCATAATTATTGTGTCATATGAACGCATTCAAATAACAGGTAAGCGAGCTAGTTTTTAGAAAATATACTTTAAATATTTATTACATTTGGAACAAAGGTTATACAAAAACGAAAAAAGAACTTTATTATTATGATTAAAGTTATTGGAATCCCATTTGATTCAAATTCGTCTTTTTTAAAGGGCCCGGCGCATGCACCAACCCGGATTGGTTTAATGGAAAATGAAGGCTCTGCGAACGCATACGCTGAAAATGGCAGGGAGATCATAAAGGGTAAAAATTATGAGGATTTGGGTAATATCCCTTTTAAGGGCGCTACTTCCGCAGACGCTTTTGCCCTGATAAAACAAGTGATTGCTGAACAACTTTTGCAACCGGTAAAGATATTTTGTTATGGCGGTTATCATTCCGTCTCTTACCCCGTAATAGATACTTTTAGTGAAAAATATCCGGACCTCCATGTACTTCATTTAGATGCGCACGCGGACCTGTACGAAAACTTTTATAATAACCCTTACTCGCATGCATCGCCATTCGCACGGCTGCTGGAAAAAGGAAAAATAAAATCACTCACCCAGGTTGGCATCCGCACGTTGAACAGGCACCAGCGGGAACAGGCAGATAAATATGGTGTAAAAAT
>JBDSLD010000101.1:0-4291 GCA_039916545.1 Ferruginibacter sp. | reverse complement strand
AACACCGTTGGGATATAGTTGCAATCCAGCCGGTAATTTTTCCGACTGTGTTTCAAAGACAAGGATTCCATTGCCAGATCCGGTTATGCGTTGCTCATAATAACTGCCGGCATTGACTGCAGTTAATTTTTCGGAAGTAAAACCAGGTAAGATATTTACTTTGATAATGGTTGTCGCGACAGAAAATTTACCCTTGTCATCGTACGCGACCGCTTCAATAATGTTATCGCCTTTTGAAGGAATAACGGTAGTAGAAAAAGGCGATGTTTTAAGTGAAGCGATCAACACTTTATTTTGGTACACATCAATTTTCGAAATGCTGCCATCAGGATCCTTTGCAGACAGGTTGATGTTGACAGCCTTTCCCTCCTGTGCAGCTTGCCTGTACACAGGTTCTGTAAAAAATACATGCGGATATTTATTTCCGTCATTGATCCTTGCATAGGCCCAGCCCGTCAGGTCCTGTGTGCTGGCCGCATTCCATTGCACTCCATGGCCAACGCCTTTAAAATTTGAGTACCGGGGATTTACTCCCGTCACCCAGGCATTGCCGGTATCATTTGTATAACCATTCAATATTCTTATGGCCGCAACCTGTTGCTTTAGAAATCGTGAGTACCAATCTGTTTCCCCCTGGTTGGCCCAGACCGGGATGTCTTTTATCGTTGTTGAATCGCCGGTAAAACTCATCCCCATCGGTATTGCCGCGGCGAAATAACCGGGGTATTGCTGAATGATCTTAAACGTGCCTTCTCCTCCCATTGAAAAGCCACAAACATAAATTTTTTGGGGATCTGCCTGCTGACCGGCAATAAGCTCATCGATCACTTTTTTTAGATTCACAAAATGCTGTTTCCAGCCTCTGGAAGTTGCAGGTGCAATAATATAGGTCGGAACAGTCTGTGTATTGGCGCCGAAGTTATGCCACATACGCACCGGCGGATCAACTGCATTACGGAGTGTCGCATGGTAATTTTCACCACAGCACCCGTGCATAAATAGTGCGACCGGGTACTTTTTACCAGCCTCCATACTATCGGGAGTGTACAAATAATATTCTGTAGAATCTTCCTTATGCCAGCTCCATTGGGGCAAACCTTTGTAGTCTATATCCTGGGCCGGAATTGTACCGTTGAAAAGTAACAGGCTTAGCAGGAAGGTTGTTAATAATTTATTTTTTTTCAGTATCATTCGACTGGTTTTGTAGCGGAATATAACTATGTGCTGAAGGCCGGCTGTGCTGGTGTACACTGAAACAGATGCGGCTTTAAGCGGTTTAAAGGTAATCGGTTTTTTAAACTTAAATCATTTTCATGCCGGGATATTACGGGTAAAATAACCCAGCCTGCTGCAAATGCTTATGGTGACTATGATCCAATACAGCACAGCTATCTGTGAATATTTATCTATATTTAAAAAATGAAAAAATATTCATTTGCCATTTGTTTGATACTCCTTAACCTCAGTTTTTGTATAGGGCAAACGCAGCAAATAATCTACACTATTTCTCCCTGGCCAGATAATAAAAAAGCAGCTGTTTCTTTAACATTTGATGATGGGATCAGCGGACAATTTACCATTGCCGTACCACTGTTAAATGACCATGGGTTCAAAGCGACTTTTTTTGTTACGACTAAAACTGTAATGTCACAACTCGGTGACTGGCATTTGGTCAAAGCTGCTGCTGCAGCTGGTCATGAGATAGCTAACCATGCATTGACACATCCACATTTCGATACGATGTCAGCGGATAATATTGCTGCGGAACTGGTGCAGTCGAATGCATTGATTGAAGATAATATCAAGCCGGCCAAAAGCTTTACGCATGCTTATCCTTATGGACAAGGCGGGCAGGCTACCGATACAGAATTAAAAATAAGGGCGGTGGTAAAAAAATATTTTATCGGTGCCCGCGCAACAAGGAACAGGGATATCACTTTCAACAAATATGACTTTGCTATTTCCGAAGATGATTACTACAAGGTTAACAGCGACGTAATCGCGGATGCTGCTTCCATGGCTGGTTTTGAAAAACAGTTGGATGAAACGATTACCGCCGGCGGCTGGTACGTGCCTACTTACCATGGCATCGAAAATGGCTGGATCATTGTGTCAAAGAATATTTTTGAAAAGCACCTTACGGGAATGGATAAACGATTGAAATATCTATGGATAGCGCCCTTTGCAAATGTTTTAAAATACCACCAGGAAAGAAATTGTGCAAAGCTGGTGCCAGTTTCAGAAAACAGCCGTTCCTGGATTTTAAAATTAACAGACACGCTGGGCAATAGTGCAACCTGGGACCAGCCGCTAACGATTAATTTGAAGCCCCAGGGTAGGAAAATAAAATCTATTCAACAAGCCAGCAGGAAGATCTCTTTTACCGCTTCAGGCGATGAAATAATTTTTAATGCGCTGCCCGGGAATGATGAGATCGTTATTACAAAGAACTAATAGAACTCAGGAACAGGTAAGGTTGCAACCGTCATTTCAATACAATTATGAATAATGCTATGCAGAAATGAAATCAATTAAATACTTCCCTCTTGTCTTGCTTTTTATCATAGGTTGTACTTATTCAAATAATCCGGCAGCAAAGGACGGGGAAGCATTGGCTAAAACTTATTGTGGCTCCTGCCATCTTTTCCCTGATCCGGCGTTGCTGGATAAGCGAACCTGGAAAGAAGATGTACTGCCTGCTATGGCAAGACAACTGGGCATTGATCACATATTTGAAACGGCGCTGCCTGATCAAAAACCTGCTGTCTCCGTAAAAGAATGGAAAGAGATATTGAGCTACTACATCAATGCAGCTCCGGCAATATTACCGGGCCAGGACAGGCAGCCTGTTAAAGAAATAACCAACCTTTTTAATGAACGAGCGCTTCTAACAGAAAAAGGAGTTCCACCATCAGCATCCTTTATAAAAATTGATGGAGCCAATCACCGGATCTATGCTGCCAATGCGTTTGACTCGTCCGTAAACATTTACAATGCGGGGTTACAATTACTATCGCATAACAATATTCATGCAGCAGTGGTCGATATTAATTTCAATACATCATTGCAGCAATCCGGGCTTCGGACCGGTACTTTTACAGATATTGGAATGATGAACCCAAATGACCGGCAGACCGGCAGTGCCAACAGTTTTGGAATTGATGAAAAAGGCAAATTTAGTTTTAAGGACAGACTATTCGATAGCATTTCACGGCCTGCACAAATCGTAAAATATGATCTTGACAAAGACGGAAAACAGGATTATCTCGTGTGTGGTTTTGGAAATACAAAAGGCGCTTTGTACTGGATGAGGGCTACGGAAAAAGGATTTGAAAAAAGAATATTGAGTCCATTCCCCGGCGCACTCAGGGCATACATCGAAGATCTGAACGACGACGGCCTGCCGGATATTGTGGTGTTGATGGCACAGGCACGTGAAGGCATATCTATTTTTATCAATAAAGGTAACGGCGAATTTGATCGTAAAGAAGTCCTTGCCTTTCCGCCGGTTTATGGATCCAGTTATTTTGAATTGGTTGATTTTAATAAAGATGGCTTTAAAGATATATTGTACACCTGCGGGGATAATGACGATTATTCGTCCAAAGAACTAAAATATTATCATGGCATTTACATTTACCTGAATGATGGAAAAAATAATTTCAGTCAACAGTATTTCTTCCCGGTTCATGGTTGTTACAAAGCGATGGCAAGAGATTTTGACAAAGATGGAGACCTTGATATTGCCGCTATTTCTTTTTACCCGGATACAAAAAATCAGCCACAGGAAGCTTTTATTTACCTGGAGCAAACCACCACGTTTCATTTTTCACCTTTTACTGTTAATGCTTCCGACGAAGGCAGGTGGATGACGATGGACGCAGGTGACGTTGATGGCGATGGGTATGAGGACATTATTTTGGGCAGCCTTGTACAACCAATACCTGCTAAAATAAAACAATGGGAGATCAGTAACAAGCAAAAGACTGCCTTGCTTTTATTGCATAACAATGGCAAAACTATTTTGCCTAAATAGTATTTGCAAGAAAACGCTGAAAACCTTTACAGACAATGGATTGTATAGATTTTTCTTGTTGAATATTATAATCTGAAACTAAATAAATGGCCTAAAATAAAATATTACTGATCTGTATAATGAAAAGTATTTAAGTGTGGCGACTGTTTGATCTTCTATATCAGTAACCGGGTTAGCTGCCTTTCGTTGGTTCGGTTCCGATGAAATCGGAATTGAAAAAATGCGCAGCCTATTTTTTCAAAGAAGCAAAAACAG
>JBDSLD010000100.1:0-9784 GCA_039916545.1 Ferruginibacter sp. | reverse complement strand
ATTGAAAAAATGCGCAGCCTATTTTTTCAAAGAAGCAAAAACAGCAGCGTTCCGGTTACGCAGCCTGCCGGCTGTGGAGGCATAAGTATAGAGTTGACAGGTAGTTGGTGAAGTGAAGATTCGGATTTGAAAATATGCTAAAACCCTTACCAGTTATTAATAACAGCGTTTTCTTGCAGACACTAGATAGATATATTATTTTCCGGAGTGTTATATATTTTTTCGTTTTTTAATTAACCCACCTGCGCCACCTATTTTTAAATTATATAAAGGGATCAGCTAATTCTTAAGCCCCCGGCTTTGTAGAATTTCTTCGATACACATGAATATTATTGTTCTACAATTCATGTTTTTTTTAAGCTTGACATTTGCTTTGTAATTAACGGTAACCTTTAACCTGCTTTTACAAAAAAACCAAACTTCCATTTTCCCTTACACAAAAATCAACTTTCATGAAATCTCTTACTTTACTTTCTGATCAGCAATTAGTTCACCTTTACATGGACGGTAATGCAGCAGCACTTTCTACGCTGGTTACCCGGTACAAGAGCAAGTTATATACCAGCATTTACTTGCTGGTAAAAGACAAATACCTTGCAGAAGACATGTTCCAGGATGTATTTATCCGCGTAATTGATAAGCTGAAAAACGGCCACTACACGGAAGAAGGAAAATTTTTACCATGGATCATGCGCATCGCTCACAACATGTGCCTGGATCATTTCAGAAAGGTAAAACGCCTGCCAGTCATTAAGACCAGCGACGATGTGGATATTTTTGAAATGCTGAATTTTTCAGTTAAAAGTGTTGAAGAAAAAATGATCGCAGGAGAAAGCAGGGAGCGCGTAAGAAAAATGCTCGACATGCTTCCTGAGGACCAGCGCGAAATAATCATCATGCGCCATTATGCGGATCTTACTTTTAAAGAGATTGCCGCCTTAAAAGATATCAGCATCAATACGGCCCTTGGACGTATGAGATACGGTTTGATCAACCTGCGTAAAACAATGGTTGAAAAGCAAATCGCACTATAACATTGGACAAAATATTAATAAGCGAAAGTAACTTCATGAATACTTATCCTTCAAATGAATAAATAAAACCCTACCCAGCCCAAACCTGTGGCAGGCTCCGGCCTGCCATACTTTTTTCCCGCCAGGCATGGTAAATTTTTTGCCAAGTCTACCCGGATTTTCGATCCGCTGCTTTTAACTACAAACGTACACGGCACCTGTATGCAGCCAACTTTCCTTTGGTCATACTTCTAACACGCTGCCTCCACTAAACAAGAACTCTTTCTAAGTCGTGCTACTTCCAACGCTATCAAAATTTGTAGCAACGCTCAGCTGATAAACATTTGTAATGAAAAATCCGTCAAATTATTTGTTACATAATACAAGTATTATGCAAAAAATAATTTGACGGATCTGCTGTGAGATTTCCTGGTAACTCAACCCCAAATGGGGACTCACCAGTAAATCTCAGTAACCATGCGAAACTCGTTTAAAACTACTCAGCAGGTTGGTATTGTTTTTTCAACCCCGCCCTTACATTCAGGTCATTTATTGGTACCGCGATCATTCTTCCTACCGGTTGGGTGCCTTTGTAAGTAATTACTTTCAGCATTACCGCATCTGTTGGTGGCGTAAGCGCCGCTGTGTATTTTGGGTAGAACCTGTCGGGAAAGGAGTTGTCAAAACTGTAATAAATGTCGAGTCCTTCTATTTCAGTAGCCAGTCCGATCTGTAATTTTCCTCCGTTACTCTTAGGCGTAAAAATAGGATCGTACATAGCGGTAGAATAGTTAATTTCTTTAATATCATAACGCTTAAACTGTTGCTCTACCTTTTGCACAAAACTGTTCCAGTTCTTTTTTTCCTTCGGCGACCAAACAGACTCTGCTACGGCGAAGGCCCTGGGCCATGTCATATACTGCAGGTGACGCGTATTAGGTATCTGCTCTGTCCAGATATTTGCCTGTCCGCCCTTTATATATTTCGCGTCTACTCCGGGTGGTACCGGCTCAAACTGGTATGTTTTATTTAACCTCAAAGTTGCATAAACCCTGGGTTCCAGGGAAACATCACCCTGCATGTAATCCAGGTAGGTGTAAGTGGTAGGGCTCATTACTACCTCATGCTTTAATTTGGCAGCTTCTATTCCGCCCTTTTCTCCGCGCCAACTCATTACCGCCGCGTCGTCTGCAATACCGCCTTCGAGTATTTCATCCCAACCGATCAGTTTTTTCCCTTTCGACGCGATAATTTTTCCTACTCTTTTTTCAAAGTAACCCTGTACTTCGTGCAATGTTTTCAAATTCTCTTTTTTCATTAACGCCATAACTGCGGGACTTTTCTCCCAGAAATTTTTGGCGCACTCATCGCCACCAACATGTATATATTCAAAAGGGAAAATTGCGGCTATTTCTGTAAAGACCTTGTCGAGGAAAGTATATACTTTTTCATTTGCAGGACAAAGGTTGTTGTCAACCAGGGCGTAAAAATTACCATTGGCCGGCCATTCCATAATTTTTTCACCGGAACGTACCCGGTATTTATCGGCGCCTGGTGTGCAGGATAATTCCGGGTATGCAACCACCGCAGCAAGGCTATGGCCGGGCACATCTACTTCAGGAAGGATATCGACAAAACGATCTTTTGCATATTGAATTACTTCTTTGATATCTTCCTGTGTATAAAATCCACCGTAATTAAGGGGTTCACTTGGAAGAGGTGGCGTGAAGGTGCCGAAGTAGCCGCTCTTATCTACCCGCAAAGCGCCTTTAGTGGTAAGGTTGGGTAAACTTTTTATTTCTATCCGCCATCCCTCATCATCGGTTAAATGCCAATGAAACAAATTAAATTTATAACGGACCATCTGGTCTATAAAATCTTTTACTTCCTGTTTTGTAAAAAAATGGCGGGACACATCAAACATAAGGCCCCTCCAGCCAAAACGCGGGTAGTCCGTAATATCAACGCATGGCACTTCCCATTTACCGCCCTGTACTGCAACATTACTTTCGATCGACACCGGCAACAACTGGAGCAGGGTTTGAACACCATAAAATAAACCTGCCGGCTCATTGGCATTGATTGTGACCAGGGTCGGCGTAACAACCAGCTGGTAACCTTCTTTACCAATAACCTGGTCAGCCGTTTTATTGATGGATAACCTGATATTCGCATTGGAGGATTGGTTGCTAACCGTAACTTTATAACCAGTCGGAACAGTTAAACGCTGTTTTAAAAATTCAATGGTTGATTGTAAAGCAGGCAGGGAAGGCGCCTCAATTGAAATGTTTTCCGGTAGTTGAAACTGCCCGTCATTCTGAACCATTTTTACCGGCTCAGGAATAATGGCTATCCTGTTACCTGTAGTTTGAGAAATTGCGATTATTCCTGGCAGGCAACACGCTAACATCAGTATTAATTTTTTCATGCGACAAATCTAATTTTAAAAATTAAAAACCAAGAATTAAAAATCAAAAGTTAGAAATTAAAAAATAGATTCGCTGCATCAAATATTAGCCGATAAAAATTTCTTGTATGAAAAAATATGTTGTTTTTATTTCTGCACTCTTCGCATTATCCTGTCAGCAAAAAAAGGAAATGAACCGTGCAGAAAAAATGAATATGCTGGGGCAAAAATACGTGCGGCTGGGATTGTACATCGGGCTATATGACAGCGATTTTATAGATGCGTATTATGGGCCGGATTCCTTAAAACCGGTTATAACAAAACAGGCTGTTTTTCCGAAAGACAGTTTGATAGCTGCCGTTAATAATTTGATGACCGAAGTGAAAAGCGTGATAACCGCTGATCAAAATGACACGCTCAATGCAAGGGCAAATTGGATGACCGGACAGCTGACGGCCTTTGGGCGAAGGATCAGGATCTTTTCGGGTGAGCTGGCAGCCTTCGATGAAGAATCTAAAGAGTTGTTTGGTGTTGCTGCACCTGTTTATAATGAACAACATTTCCAATCACTCATTGCAAAGTTCGATAGTATTTTGCCTGGCAAAGGAGACATTTCAACCAGGTTCAGGCAATTGGGAAACAGGTTCATTATTCCAAAAGATAAAATTGATACAGTATTTAAAACGACCATCGCGGAAGCGCGCAAAAGAGCGCTTGCACATTATAAACTTCCTGCTAACGAAACCTTTACACTCGAGTACGTAACCGGTAAACCCTGGTCAGGATACAATTGGTATAAAGGGAATTATAACAGCCTTATACAAATCAATACGGATCTGCCGATCTCTATCGAAAGGGCGATCGACCTTGCCTGTCATGAAGGATACCCGGGTCATCACGTGTACAATATGTTGCTGGAAGAAAAACTTTACCGGCAAAAAGGTTGGGTAGAAATTTCTTTGTATCCTTTGTTCTGCCCGCAATCGCTGATCGCAGAAGGTAGCGCCAACTTTGGTATTGAAGTAGCTTTTCCGGGAAACGATGAGAATGTTTTTATCAGGACTGTATTACTTCCGCTCGCAGGATTGGACACTGCCGGAATTGATGCATACATCGCTGCGCTTTCCCTGCGAAAGGAACTCAATTATGCCCGTAATGAAGCAGCCCGCGGATTATTGAACGGCACTATGAAGGAGCCGGAAGTAATGAGGTGGCTAACCGGTTATAGCCTTTTCTCCAGCGACGCCGCCCTGAAATCTGTTAGCTTCATCAGGAATACCGCAGCTATGTGATCAACTATAATTATGGCCAGGACATGGTCAAAAATTACATCGAATCAAAAGGAGGCACAAGTAATGCGAAAGATAAACGCTGGGAATTATTCGGATGGCTGCTTAGTAATGAAGTGCGGACGCTGGATCTGTTAATACCGGAACATTGATTTCATTCCATGTTAATGCATTCTCTCCGGTTAAAGAACTCCACAGCAACATCATTATTTAAAAAATAAAAATGTTGCTGTGAATTATATTTTCTTGGTGCGTTTTTTAATTAGATAACGATTACGCTATTGCTACCACCAAATCCGTTTGGCTGCTGGCTGTCTGCCTCAGGTTCATTGGCCCATTCTGTAGCGTTTACTTTATATTTAAATTCGTGTTGAGATCCTTTTGGCAAAGAAACGTCGCAGGTAAAACTACCGTCTTTTTTCTTGCTCATAACTATAGAATTTTCCCAATCACTATTTAAGCCCAAAATTTCAATTGTCTCAGCATTTTCAGCGTTAAAAGTGAATTTCACTTTGCAATAATCTTTTGTCTTAAAGTATGTTTTTTGTACCATTTTATTGTTTTGTTTTAAATATTATGCTTCACTGCTTAATACAATATTGCAATAAAGGTAACCCATTATTGATGATTTTCTTATTCAAGTAAATGTTAATATCATCAAGTGGCAAGGCTAAACCAGCGAATCCGGAGAAGCTAAATTGAAACAAATGCTCTTTTATTAATATGTATATTGATTTGGTTTAGATAAGTTTTAACTATCAACAGGCAACTCTTTTATCCTGGCAAACAAAGCGGTTTTTATTGCCGGTAAATCAAGGTTAAAAATTTATGAACATGATGTGGATATTGTCTGAACCAGCTTGTTCATTTGCTAAGCAGGCGATAATTTTTTCTCCAGTACAGTAAATTGCAATGGCTGTTTCGGAATGCCGAATGAAGGATCTGAAGGGAAAGGTTTTATTTCACCGGTATCATGATAACCTTTTCGTTTATACCAGTCAATTAGTTCATGCCGTATATCGATCACTGTCATAATGATAGATGTACAATTTATTTGCCGGCCATAATTTTCAGCGGCAATCAGCAGTTGCTTGCCAATCCCTTTTGCCTGTATATCGGGCGCCACTGTCAGCATGCCAAGGTATAACCGGTGTGTTTGCTTTAACAGGTACACGCACCCAACCATCCGGCCTGTTTCATCTTTGGCTGTCAGCATCACTGCCCCGGGTTGGTCTATCTGCGCTTGTATTGCTTTTTCGTTAGTTCGGATACCGTCAAGCAGGTCAGCTTCCGTTGTCCATCCTTTTTTTGAACTTTCGCCACGGTAGGCGCTATTGACCAAACTTATCAACTCTTCGGTATCGTTATTTTCAAGTCTTGAAATTTTTAAAGCATCGGTCATAAGCAAATTATTGACAAGGGATTTTTAAGATCAGCACAATGATTTTCAAAAACAGGCAACCAGGTATTTGCCGTAATTTAAGGAGATCATTATTCAATTACAGTCAGAAATATTTAGGCTCAAATCGACAAACTTTCCAAATCATCTACCTAAGTCTTGAATATATCGCTGTGTCCCTGAAAGTATTATTATAATAGAAATTTTCCCTGAAGTGCGCTTCCTTTACAAAGTCAGCCCTGGTTAACACAGCGGCAGATGCTTCATTAGCCGGGTTGATATGTGCTTCGATGCTATGTAATTGTAAAAGGCCAAATCCAATATCGATCACTTCTATCAATGCTTCTTTCATAATACCTTTTTTCCAGTGAACCGGGTTTAGCATATAGCCTATTTCTGCACGGTGATGTTCTTTCATCAACCTCCAGTAACCAATTGAGCCAATTAAAATATCCGGCTCCTCCCGGAAAGCGATCGCCCAGGTGATGCCATCATTTACAGCCAGTGATTGTAATATTTTGTTGATGAATACTTCCGCATCAGCAATGGTGGCTGCCCTTTCTTTATCTATGTATCGCATCACATATTCGTCACTGCGTAGTTTCAAAATCTCCGGGGCATCCCTGCCAGTCATTTTACGTAGCAGGAGCCTGGCTGTTCTAAGTTCCGGAAAGTTGGAGAAATCTGGATGTAACATTGGTAAATTTTGAAAAAGTAAAATAGGTAATTTTTTTAACAGCGGCTAAACAACGGCAGTATGGGTCAGGGCTCGTGGCAACAGTAAGAATTATTACCGCTGGCAAAGGCCACAATTTTGCCGTTAAATCAGCAACAGCCACCGGTTACTGCGCAGTAGGTAGACAAACGAATATTTACGTTACTTTTATCCATAATTATTTAAATATGGATGCTAAAGTTTTTGAACAATTGCATGCTGAAGGTATTTTATCGGAAGAGTCCTTTGCCCGGATTAAATTGAAAGGAAGTAAGGAGTTGCTTTCTGTTCATTGGGAAATAAAGACACTGCTTTACCTGGGTGTTCTGCTGCTGACTGCAGGATTGGGGATCCTGGTTTATAAAAACATCGATACTATCGGGCACCAGGTTATTTTGATATTTATCGCATTGGTCTGCGCCGGATGTTTCTTTTATTGTTTCAAAAATAAGTCGCCGTTTTCAATCGGTAAAGTTGCTCCGCCCAACTCTTTTTTCGATTATATTTTATTATTGGGCTGCTCTACCTTTCTTATTTTTATCGCCTACCTGCAGTACCAGTACAATTTGTTTGGCAACCGCTACGGACTGGCAAGTTTTTTCCCAATGGTGCTCTTATTTTTCTGCGCCTATTACTTTGATCACCTGGGCATTTTGAGTATGGCAATCGTTAATCTGGCAGCATGGCTGGGTATTACCGTCACACCACTCCAGGTGCTGGAATCAAACGATTTTGATAGCGGCAGGATCATTATCACAGGACTGGTATTGGGCGCTTTGCTCGTCTTTGTTGCCTGGGCAACTGAAAAGAAAAATATAAAAAAGCACTTTGAATTTACGTACGCCAATTTCGGAACGCATATAATTTTGATTTCCTGCCTGGCAGCCATGTTCCATTTCAATATTTTATACCTGGTTTGGTTTTTAGTATTGATGGCAATGATTTATTTTTTTTACCGCCAAGCAATCGCCGCCAAATCATTCTACTTTATACTCATCATTACTTTATATGGCTATATCGGTATCAGTTATGTTGTGCTCGAATTCCTAAATCATATAGGTAATTATGGGATGGGCAGTGTGTACCTGGGACTTTTATACTTTATATTTTCCGCTATCGGGCTGGTCTTATTTCTAATACGTACCAATAAACAAATCAAATCAGCATGATAATTTATAATCCACGGTGGTTAAATAATTTGTTTACGCGGGAACAAGCTGCAACTGCATTCGATCAGGGCTATTTGCGTAGAGAAGAGCTGGATTTAGTGAACAACAAGTACCCGGTAAATTTTTATTCTCCCAATTTTTTTATAAGGATCGGCTTGTTTATATTAACTGTAGTGGTGTTGCTTTTTAGTTTTGGCCTTTTTTCTTTATTGTTCCTTACCTCGTTAGATAATGCAATCGGTGGCCTGGCTATTTTTTTCGCACTGGTTTCATATGCCATATTGGAATTGATGGTAAGATCAAAAAACCACTTTCGGTCCGGCGTAGATGATGCATTGATGTGGATATCGGCTGGCTCCTTATTTGGCGGGATCAGTTATTTATCCAACGCAGGCGGACTTGCCAATTGCGTGCTCGTTTTTGTTATTGCTCTTTTTTGTTCCCTGAGGTTTGCCGATAGGGTAATGGGCATATTATTGTATGTTTCATTCCTGGGAATTTTATTTTTCGCCTGTATCAAATTAGGTAACTCCGCAAAGGCCTTTGTCCCTTTTGTATTAATGATCATTTCAGGCATTATTTATTTACTGATAAAAAAGACCAGGCAGTTAAATGTCAACCAACTTTATCATGATTGCCTGCAAGTAATTTCTGTTGCTGCCCTGCTCGGGTTTTATATTTCAGGAAATTACTACGTGGTAAGGGAGCTAAGTAATTCCATGTTTAATTTGAATCTTGCAGCAAATGAATCTATACCGCTCGGCTGGTTTTTTTGGTTGTTTACAGTCATCATGCCTTGTATTTACATTGGCCGGGGCATTCAAAAAAAGGATATTACTTTAATAAGAGTTGGTTTACTATTGATAGCCGCAATGGTTTTTACTATCAGGTATTATTATTCGGTGGCACCGTTGGAAGTGATAATGACTGCAGGAGGAATTGTGTTGGTGCTGGTAGCTTACGGACTGAGCCGTTATCTCAAAGCTCCCCAATACGGGTTTACCAATGAAGAAATCAGGTCGATAGAAGCAAAAGAAAAATTGCACATTGAATCGATATTGGTGGCGCAAGCCTTTGGCGGACAGCAAGACCCGGCACCAGGCACAAGTTTCGGTGGCGGAAGTTTTGGTGGAGGAGGAGCCAGTGGTGAATTTTAATGACAAACTGTATGTAAAACGCTGAAAGTAAAATCAAGTAGATTTCTTCATTCGTCTTAATTCGTGTATTCGGGCAACAATTGGCAACAAATGAAAAGGCCGCTAAAATGGTGATCCAATCCATCTTACCGGCCCTGTTCAAATATAACACTGATAACCCTTATAATTCGTTGATATTTTTATTTTAAAGGAATTTCCCGCAACCTCTTTCACCTTCTTCATTTATTCCTGTTCTCATTAATACCCAAATAGTGCCAAACTTATAACTGACTGATTTTTAAATACTTATTTAATTTCTGTCTCTGCCAGATTCCATTTTCCGGAAATCTTGGTTAAACTTTGGAATTTAAGTAGTGTTTGTAAGAAAAATATGAAAACCTTTACAGACAATGGATTGTAGAGATTTTTCTTGTTGAATATTATTAATCTGAAACTAAAGAAATGGCCTAAAATAAAATATTACTGATCTGTTTAATAAAAGGCATTTAAGTGTGGCCACTATTTGATTTGCTACATCAGTGTCATAGAAGCGGGCTGATGTATCTCTAATTACAACTTGTGCATAATTTTGTAAGATCAAAAGCTTTTTGCAGTTAAGACCTAAGGTTAAAGTGGATGTTTACTCCTTACATCAG
>JBDSLD010000099.1:0-14444 GCA_039916545.1 Ferruginibacter sp. | reverse complement strand
TTTTACGATCGATATTTCCACTACGTAGATTTTGCCAACCAAAATTTTTCTTCCCCGGGTAAGTTTTCCAGGCAGGCTTTCATCTGTTCATAACCTTTTTGAATCGTCTGGCTCCACTTTTTGTCATCCATTAATCCTACGCCTTTCAAATCCATTTCGAAGTAAAGTGACACTTTTGCTTTTGTATTCTCCTGCTTCTGCCGGCTGTTAAGGGTTAGAGAATTCATGATTAAGGAGCCGATGCCGGGTATCAGGTATTTTCTCTTGCGGGTAATTTTATCCCAGATCAACATGCGTGCGGTGGGCGTTTCCAGGTAATCTACCAGCCTGTTTTGGAGGCCTGACAAAGAAATGGCAATAATGTGCCGCACGGGATAGCGGTACATTGGGTCTATGGGAAGGTTATCTACCACGCCGCCGTCTACGTGCAATTGCCCGTCTATTACTACGGGTGGAAAAACGCCGGGAATAGCAATACTGGCCCTTACCATTTTGCTTATTAATCCACGGCTGTGAACATTTGTTCCCGTGCTGGAAAAGTTGGTGGATACACAGTAAGAGTTCACCCATATATCTTCCAGCTCAGATTTACCAAACATTTCCTGCATAAACCGGCTCATTTTTTTACCAGACATGATGGATATGACAGGCCATGAAAAGTCGTTTGATGTAAGCTTACCCTTTGCCGAAGCCTCACAAAGCGCATCTATTTTTGCAGGCTCAAAATCGCTGTGGCTCATTCCAATTCCATACAAGGCGCCAGCACTGGTTCCTCCCAGGAAATCTATATTTATGCCCGCTTCGAGCAGCGCCTTTACAGCACCTACGTGCGCATATCCTTTTGCGCCTCCACCGCCCAGCACGATGCCGATTGCCCGGTTAGAAATGATTCTGCAAAAACGTCCAATATCCCCTGGATGATTTTTTCGAACATGAATGTGCAGGTTTACCTTTCGCTGATCCAGCCAACGACTGGTTCGGTTCGGTAACAATATTTCCTCCTCATGTAAAAAAACAATGTAGATCTTTTTGTTGAGGATACTTTGTGCATACAGGTTTTGCATTTTTTCAATCTCGTACAGATCTGGGTCTGCCAAAAACTCAGTAGCTACAATTACCAGGTCAGCACAAAGCAGGCATAGCCGTGACCATTCAGGCTGGGCTTGGGAACACATTAAAATATTAAGTCCTGGTTGTTGCTCCAGTGTATCAAAAACAGACTTGTAACCTTCGGTTGGCTGGGAGTCGTGGTTGTAAACCTGAATGGGAAATCCGCTTTTTTCCAGGGTGATTTCAATGTCGGTGGTCCATGGGCTAAGGTCATGGCCTGGCTGCAAATTAATGAGTGCTATGTTTTTAGGCGTGCTGCTCATGTGTTGCTCCATGATGTTTCGCCGCAGACGCTTTATGAGAAAGCCGGTTAACAGTACTGAAAAAGCTGGGTTCTGAGTCACCAGGTTAAGATATTCCTCCTTACTAATTTTTAGAATAACGGTTTTGCGTATTGCCAGTACAGAAGCCATTCTTGGCTCGTTGGTAAACAGTGCAAACTCGCCGGTGGGCTCGCCTTCTCCAATATCGCCCAAAATATTCGTACCGGTTTTGCTGTGCATCACCGCCCGCAGCCTACCGCTTAAAACCACGTAAAGTGAATTTTCAAGGTCTCCTTGCTTAAATAAATAATCTCCCGCCTCAAGCTGATGTTTTTGTCCCCCTTCAAGAATTTTACAAAGGGCATCATTACTTAATTCTTTAAAAAGCTGGCCTAAAACATGGAGATGATGTAAGTCAATAGCTGGAGCATTTTGATGGGCATCCTTTGTAATTTGCATACGAATTCATAAGGTTTTGTTGGGAAATAATTAAGGGCATTAATTAGTCGGTTGTTGAAGTTAATTTATTTTCTTCGTCAACAATCTGATGGATTGAATTTTCTGCCATTACATTTTGACGTTGTTTACGGCAAGATACGGCCCCAAAAGATTACGTCCAATTTTCTTGCTGTAGCGCTTACAGCTGTCGCTCTACTTTTTTCGGTACGTTAAATTAAAATTAAAAAGCAGCTTTTTCTAAAAGATTTTGGCATCGCAAAGGAGGGTAGGCACACTTTCAACGGCATATAATAGTAGTCCCTTATCACGCTGGTTGTCCCTCTGGTTGTCCCCAAACCTGAACAAAGATGAACAAGAAGAACATCTCCATCCATTTTGGTCATTTCGGCATGGCGGCAGTAGAACACCGGCACGGGCAGAAGTGGGGTGGGCATCTAACCCAGTCGGCTACAGTTTTGCCATCAAACTAACAACCTTCCCACTTCAAATTCTTTGCACTCCCCTGTTCCCTAATCGCTTTCATCATGGACGCATCTAACATTTTATCTTTGCTGCTTTGGGGAGTATTTTTAAAGATATATTCCTGTCGTTTTTTATTGAGGAATTGTATCTCGACCTGAATCTTTGCACGCTCTTCCGATTTCTGCTTGATGTATACCTTGCGCTGCTCTATACTCATAGTGCGCATTTCTGTGGGAAGGTCGTCTAACCTGGTTTCCGCAATTGCTTTTTCATTGTCTTTTGCGGCATCCACCAGATCCCAACTGGAGTTCTTATAGGCGTGTGAGCTCTTGCAAAAGCTGCGTTCCGCTACATTGGCCAATCCATAACTCGCTGCATTATTATCCTGCACAATTTGTTGTTCTTTCTTATACTCACCTGACGCTCCGTAATAAACATAAGTCGCGTTAAGTTTATCGTTCAACCCAGCAATCTGAACATCGTAGGGTGTTGGCACATAGACAGTCTTGCTGTTTTGTTCGATGCTCATAAATGCTCCTCCTGTTAATTCAGCACCACGCTTCCAGCCCAAAGTGATGCCTTCATTAAAATCACCGCAATAAATGGTATTCACCACAACTCCCTTTCCCTTTGCCGCATCACAGGCTAGCTCGTACGATACACTTCCCACCGTAAATGGTTCGTTGCCTGCAATAAAAATCATTTTCAAATCAGCATTGGAGGCAGACCAGGCCAATTGATTCAAGGCAGTTTTGATAACCTGTCCGCAAAATTCATTTCCACCATTGGTGCTTAATGAAAACAACTTCTCCGACATAACATCAAGGTCTTCGGTTAAAGCACTCACCTGGCGGATATAGCCTTCGTTAGACGAAAGTCCGGCATTGCCATATTCATACAGCGCAATCTTAATATTGGGCTGCTTGCCATCTCTGCTTTTGGCGGCGGCCACTTCATTCACAATTTTCCACAGCTGCGATTTTGCCTGATCGATTAGACCATCCATACTATTGCTCGTATCAAGTAAAAGCGCCATCATGATCGATTGATCTTTTGCAGGAGCAACAACATTGAGTTTGCCTGTTGTGAAGCCCATAAACAGGAATACCACTAGGAATACAAATGGTCTTGTAAAGATGCGGTAATGATGAAGTAGTTTCATAATCGTATGTGTTTGTTTTGATAAAGTTTCAGATCCTCGCCGTGTCTCACTTTTAGATCTTGTAATTAGACATAAACCCGGCGACATCCTGTACTTTTTTCAAATGTTTTATAAAAAAGTTTCTCTGGTTTTGTGTGACCAAATGTACGTTCGAATAGAAGGGACAGTAATAAAAGGCTTGTAAAAAGAATGTAAATGAATGTAAATTTTTCCCATAAGGCGTTCAGAGGGGTGAGGTCTCCCAGTTCGCCGGCTGGGGAGGCAAAATCCGGGAACTTAAAGAGCTAACATAACTTACAGGATACTGTGAACAAAAGCTTACTTTTTGCTTTTAAGGAATTCCAATCATGATAATTGATTAATTTAGGACAGCCACTCTTTCATTACTCTTATTGATCTTTAAACACAGAATTGTCTTGCAGAGCCTATTTATGGACGATTATCTACAATAGCGGAACGGCTTTGACTACATCGTATGTTTTCGGATATTTTGATCTTTGCGACATATAAATTATCACGGTGTAAAATTATTTCACCCCGTTCTTTTTAACCGCGATAATCCAATATCAATAAACAGCTAAAACACAGGTTGGGCGCAGCCTTAGCATAGAAACAGCACTATTATGAAATATGCCCGAATGTTATGCTGTATGCTATTTTTGCCTTGCTGTTTATTTGTATACCCGCAAAAAAGCCAGATTCAATTTGATCATATCGGAACTGATAACGGTCTTTCTCAAAGCAACGTTCTCTGTATTATAAGTGATAGCCGGGGCTTTATGTGGTTTGGTACCCGGGATGGACTCAATAAATATGACGGATACCAGTTTAAAGTATATAAAAATGAAGTCCTGAACCCAAAGAGTCTCAGCAATAACTTTATACAGAGTTTCGCAGAAAGCAAAAACGGCGGTTTATGGATTGCAACCACGGGAGGCGGTATTTGTCACTACGATCGTAATACAGACTGCTTTAAAAGATACCTGCATGATCCCAAAAATAGTAACAGCCTTTCTAATGACGTGGTTAACAGCATACTTGAAGACAAAAACGGACTGATTTGGATCGGCACAGCATCCGGGCTCGATGTCTTTAATCCTGGCAAAAATACATTCAGGCACTTTAAGAATGATCCGAATGATGCGGGTAGCCTCGGTGATTCAGATATAAGCCGTGTTTTTGAAGATAGCTACCATAATATCTGGATAGGCACTAAGAAAGGCGGGATCAGCTTGTTCGACTCGACAGGCAAAAAATTTACCCGTTTTCAACATGAGAAAAATAATATTAGCTCTATCGCGGGTAATAACATATATACCATATTTGAAGATAGTAAACACCGTTTGTGGGTGGGAACAGAGGGGGACGGAATGGATAGGTTTGACAAGGAGGCCGGCATTTTCTATCATTACAGGCATGATGAGAACAACCCAAATACCTTACCCGCAAATGTTGTATATGCTATTAATGAGGATGAAGAGAATAATTTATGGATTGGCACCGAAAACGGGGGCCTCTCCATACTTAATTATGCAACGGGAATATTCACAAATTATCAAAATGACGAGATTGATAAAGGGAGTATCAGTAATAATTCAATCTATTCTATTTGTAAGGATTCCAAGAATAATATGTGGCTGGGCACATTTGCCAGCGGTATCGAACTTGCAAACCGTGACAAGAAAAATTTTTCCCTCTACAAACACCGGATGCAGAAAAACAGCCTTAGCAATAATCATGTGCTGAGCATTTTTGAGGATACAAAGAAAAAAATATGGATTGGTACGGATGGCGGTGGGTTAAATTTGTTTGATCCCCAAAATAATCGCTTTACCCATTTTGTGCATGAAAAAAATAATAGTCAAAGTATCGGCGGTAATTATGTTTTAACGGGCTGCGAGGATAGCCGGGGAAATATCTGGATAGGGACCTGGGCCGATGGGATATCGGTACTTAACCCTGCTACCAATACATTTATACATTATAAAAATGACCCCGGAAATAAAGCCAGCCTTAGTAATAATAATGCGTGGAAGATCTACGAGGACAGGGAAAAAAACATTTGGATAGGCACATTTGGCGGAGGATTGGATTTACTCAATCCAGACCATAAAACTTTTACCCATTACTTGTTCGAACCCGGCAATCCCGCTGGGATCTCAAGTAATAAGGTCCTGTCCATCCTGGAAGACAGTGAAGGGGAAATATGGGTTTGTACCGATGGGGGAGGCTTAAACCGCTTTAATAAAAAAACAAAAAAGTTTACGCATTATAAACACGATGATACAAGGAACAGTATCAGCAATAATACCATCAGCACTGTTTTTGAAGACAGCAATAAAAATATCTGGATCGCAACCCGGACAGGGTTAAGCATGTTTAATAAGAAAAGCAACCTGTTTACCTCCTTCACCAAAGAAGACGGACTTCCCGGTAATGTTATTTTTGGTATCCTGCAAGACAGCAACCAAAATCTTTGGATGAGCACCAACGGCGGGATCTCCTGCTTTAATCCAACCACACGATCTTTTAAAAACTTTGGCCTTTCGGACGGGTTGCAGTCGAATGAATTTAAGGACCAGGCATTTTGCAAAACCAGGTCGGGGGTGATGTATTTTGGAGGTAACAACGGGTTTAACCAGTTTGTACCCGAAACCATCAGCCGTGTTGATTTTGAGCCACCCCTCATGATTACTAACTTTTTGGTGTTCAATAAGGAAGTTTCTATCGCAAAAAATACAGATGACCCTTCCCCATTAACAAAAAGCATCACTGAAACAAAATCGATTAAACTTCCCTATTCAAGTAGTGTTTTTTCTTTTGAGTTCGCCTCGCTTAATTATACCCCATCCGAAAAAAAGAAATATGCATATATGCTGGAAGGCTTTGATAATGGGTGGAATGAAATAGGCACGGCAAGAATGGTTACTTATACCAATCTTGACCCGGGCAAATACCTGTTTAAAGTAAAAGGATTAAATAATAAAGGAGAATGGTCGCAGAATATTAAAAGTATGCAGCTTATTATCAAACCCCCTTTCTGGTTAACCTGGTATTTTAAGATAGGCCTTTTCCTGGCTGTTACAGGAAGCGTGATCGCTTTTTACCTGTTTCGTATGAATGAGGTTAAGAGCCAGAAAATAACACTGCAGCAACAGGTGCATGAACAAACGGGTCAATTAATTCAATCAACAGAAGAAGAATATAAGGCAAGGAAAGAAGCTGAACTCGCTAACAAGGAACTTAAAAAGAAGAATAAAGAGCTGGAACAATTTGTTTATGTAGCATCGCATGACTTGCAGGAGCCGTTGAGAACCACATCAAGCTTTGTAAAACTACTTCAGCAACAGTACCACGGGGCACTGGATGACAAAGCCGATAAATATTTGGATTTTATTTCAGACGCATCCGACAGGATGAAGGTATTAATTAACGACCTGCTGGATTTTTCAAGGATTGGGACAAATCTGGAATTAAAAAAGGTTGACTGCGCTATCATACTGATGAATATGCTGTTGGATATCACGGCAATATTAATAGAATCGAAAGCCGTTATTCAATATTCTGAGTTGCCGGTAATTGATGGCTACCCTACAGAGATCAAACAGCTTTTTCAAAACCTTGTTGTCAACGCGATAAAATTCCATAAAAAGGATGTAACACCTCACATTAAAATCTCTGTTCAGGAAACAGAGGAATACTGGGAGTTTGCCATCAGCGATAATGGCATTGGTATAGAACAGCAGCATACTGAAAGGATATTCATTATTTTCCAGCGGCTACATACCAGGAAGTATTATGCAGGCTCAGGTATAGGTTTATCACATTGTAAAAAGATCGTGGAACTGCACCACGGAAAGATTTGGGTAGATTCAACACCAGGTGTTGGAAGTACCTTTTATTTCACCATTCCAAAAATAATAAGTCGTGATGGCACTAATAAAGTATGATGTCAACCACCCCGATGGGATCAAATGATAACCAGGTTAACTGCTTGCAAGATGATAAAAAAGGAAATATCCTGGTAGGTAGTAGTGAAGGGGCGTGTTTAATAAAAAATCTAACAAATTCTCTCCGTTCGCTATGAAAATAATAAAAAGATAGCAATTACAATAATGTCAATAACATTTGTGAGGACAGTAAACCATCACAAAAATTTCTATCAGGTTAACCAGGGGAAAATCATATTGGCCCGTCATAAGTAGCCATACAATACCATTGAATAAAAAAACTATTATGCAATATGAAAATAAAAATATAATAAATCCCTTCAGGTTATTTATTTTATTTTTAATGCAGGCTGTTTCACTTATATCTTTCTCGCAAACAGCCAGTCCTGCATTCAGTCATTTAACAACCGCCGACGGCCTTTCTCAAAGCGGTGTTTTTGCTATCCTGAAAGATTATAAGGGGTATATGTGGTTTGGTACGGATGAGGGTTTAAACAGGTATGACGGGTATAAATTCAGTGTCTATAAATACGATCCGGAGAAGCCGGGAAGCATCAGCGGTAATTCCATATATGGCTTACTGGAAGATGCCGCCCATAATTTATGGGTTGTTTCGGCAGGCGGCCTGGACCGGTTCGACCGGACAAAGGAGTCTTTCATACATTATAATATCAATAATAAGATCCTTTTCAGAAATATATTCCAGGATAGCAAAAAAAGGATCTGGTTAGGGTCGATAGAAGGGTTTTGCCTTTATGATCCCGAAAAAAGAAAAATCAAATTTTATAAACATACTGCCGGCGACAGCAACAGCCTGAGCAATAATTATGTGTACAAAATTACAGAAGATAATTATGGTGAATTATGGATAGCCACCCGGAACGGTCTTAATCGTTTTAATCCGGAAACGGAGAAATTTGTCCATTATAATAACGATCCCCAAAACAGGAAAAGTATCGGGTCTGGTTACATAAAAACAGTTTATAAAGATAGTAAAGGAATTATCTGGGCAGGAACACAGGGAAGCGGGATCGGCAGGTTCAACCGCAGCGATAATTCATTTACTAATTTTAAAAACAATCCCGCTGACAAAAACAGTATTGGCTATAATGATATTTTATCATTTAGGGAGGATTCAAATGGAGAACTATGGATAGGCACCGAAAATGGTGGCATAAGCGTATTAAACTATTCAAAAAATACCTTTCAAACCTATAAAAATGATGAAAATGATCCCTATAGCATCTCAGGCAACTCGGTGTACAGTCTTTATAAGGATGATATTGGCAATATGTGGGCAGGCACCTGGTCGGGAGGAATCAATTTCCATGCGGCTTCGGGTGCTAAATTTAAGCATTACAGGAAGATTCCTAATAATAGTAACAGCCTTAGCAATAACCTGGTGCTTTCTATCGGCAGTGACAGGGATAACCACATCTGGATTGGTACCGATGGAGGAGGATTGAATCGTTTTGATCCGCAAACAAACGTGTTTACGAATTACAGGAAAAACATCCCCGGGAGGCACATCTACAATGACTACGTGCTCTCCGGAACGGAGTACCTGCCAGGGATGTTAGCCGTGGGTTTCCATCGCGGCGGTATAGATCTGCTGGATATAAAAAAAGAAGTGTTTACGCATTATGTTCCCGGGGGTGTAAACTTACTCAGGCAAACTTCTCCCAGTATAAATATAGTTTATAAAGACAGGCAGAACCAGTTGTGGTTAGGAACCAATGATAATGGAGGCATCTATTTATTTGACTACAACACAAAAGAATTTACTAATTTTTTTCCGGATCCTAAAAATGGAAAGAGTATTAACGGCAGCACTATTTTTGTAATGTATGAAACCCTGCAGGGCGAGTTTTGGATAGGAGGGGATAAAGGGCTTGATCTTTTTGACAGGAAAACCAACAATTTTGTTCATCACCAGCATGATCCGAATAATAAACGTAGCCTCAGTAATAATTCGGTATATGCTATTCTTGAAGACCATACCGGCAATTTGTGGTTGGGCACAGCAGGGGGCCTGAATTTTTATGATATAAAAGCGAATGCCTTTACGGCATATACTGAAAAGGATGGCCTGCCAAATAACACGATCTGGGCCATCCAGCAAGACCCTAAAGGTAATTTATGGCTCAGTACAAATAAAGGGCTTTCAAAATTTAACCCTTCCGCTAAAACCTTTAGAAATTATACTACCAGTGACGGCCTTCAAAGTAACACCTTCAAGCTGAAGGCATCTTACCAATCCCCCGCAGGTGAAATGTTTTTTGGAGGCGTGAATGGCTTTAATTCTTTTTACCCTGACAGTATAAAAGACAATGATTTTATACCGCCCGTTTATTTAACGGATTTCCAGATTTTTAATAAGACACTCGGAATAGGGGGCAGCTCACCGCTGAAACAGGCGCCTGATGAAGCAAAAGAGATAACGCTTTTCCATCATCAATCCGTATTTAGCATTGGGTTCGCCGCGCTTAATTTTACTCAGCCGGAACGTAATATGTACGCTTACAAGCTGGAAGGCTTCGATAAAGATTGGACCTATGCGGGCAATAAACGTAGCGCTACCTACACCAATCTTGATCCCGGCACCTATACTTTTAAGGTCAAAGGCAGTAACAATGACGGCGTTTGGAATGAGGCGGCAACTTCTGTCAAAATAACCATATTGCCTCCTTTCTGGCTAACCTGGTGGTTTATGGTAGGAATATTCCTCCTGATCTCGGGAAGTGTGGTTGGTTTTTACCGGATCCATATGAATAGGATAAAAAAACAGAAACTATTGCTCGAGCAAAAAGTGTATCAGCAAACCATCCAGCTCGTAAACCTTAACGAAGAAGAACGTAAGGCACGCATGGAAGCGGAACAGGCCCGGATGGAATCGGAAAAAGCCAGGCAGGAGGCAGGGTTTGCCAATGAAGAATTAGAGATCAAAAATAAAGAACTCGAACAATTTGCCTATGTGGCATCCCACGATCTCCAGGAACCTCTCAGAACCACCGCTGGTTTTGCGGAGTTGCTACAGCAACAATACCGGGGAAAGATCGATGAAAAGGCGGATAAATACCTTGCATTTATTTCAGAGGCAACATCAAGGATGAAAGTGCTCATTAAAGACCTGCTGGATTTTTCCAGGATTGGTCCAAAAGCACCCATGGAAAAGGTTGATTGCAATCACCTGCTAAAATATTTGTTCAAGGATATTATGGCGGCAATACAGGAGGCGGGTGCCGATATACAGTTTACAGAATTACCGGTGATCAATGGCTATCCTACAGAGATCAAATTGCTTTTTCAAAACCTGGTCATTAATGCCATAAAATTCAGGCGGAAGGATATTATCCCGCAAATAAGAATTAACGCGCAGGAAACCGCGGAGTATTGGGAATTTTCTGTCAGTGACAATGGGATCGGCATAGAAAAAAAGAACTGCGAAAGGATTTTTGATATTTTTCAGCGGTTGCATACTAGGGTGGAATATGAAGGATCAGGAATTGGACTGGCTCATTGTAAGAAAATAGTGGAATTACATAAAGGAAAAATATGGGTTAATTCAAAACCCGGCGAAGGAACAACATTTCATTTTACCATTCTTAAAAACAAAGCTGAAATAAACCTATGAAACAAAAGTTAAACTGTATCCTGCTTATTGACGATGACGAACCCACCAATTTTTTAAGCAATATGTTGCTGGATGAAGCTAATTGCACAAATCATATACAAATCGAGGAAAGCGGGCAGAAAGCACTGGAATATCTTTCAAAAACGAATCATTTTAGCAATGAAAAAATACGGTTAACTTACCCGGACCTTATATTACTGGATGTCAATATGCCTGCCATGAATGGCTGGGAATTCCTTGATAAATACAAGGATCTGAAACCGGACCTGCATCCTGGCACAGTAATCATTATGCTCACTACATCCATCAACCCGGATGACCAATTAAGAGCAGCGCTCCTTCCAATGGTTGCCGGCTTTGAGAACAAGCCTTTGACAAATAGTATGATTCAAAGGATAATAAAAAAACATTTTAATGGTAGCCTGGGGTTGAAACCGGTCATTTCAAAATGGCAACCCATAGATTAGAAACCAGGTTATCCTCAATAAATCATTGGCGCGGGAGGTGCAAAAACATCAGGGCTACATAGCCGCACTGCCCGAAGCGCCGGTAAGTTTTATAAAATCGATCAATAAATCTGGTATGGTGTATAGACACTTACACAACTATCAAAGTTAATCAGCGTGCGTGAATTGCATAAAGGTGTGGACCTCCAATAAAGATGGCAAGATTAAAAAGTCGATCAGTATATTCACAGGCAGGGACAATTTATTTTTTTAAAATGCTACCAATAAAATTTAAAGGAAACGAATGAACATCACCGTTTTATTATTCGAGGATTTTGAAACACTTGATGTGTTCGGGCCTGTAGAAATATTTGGCAGGCTGAAGGATAATTATCAAATTTCATTTTGCTCCCTGCAAGGTGGCCCGGTTAAAAATAGTCATGGTGTCACCATCATAACTGAGCAAATCGAACATATAAAAAACAGAATAGAAATATTTCTTATCCCGGGAGGCCATGGCACAAGAAAAGAAGTTGATAATATTTCACTTATTGAGAAGATCAGGGAGATTTCAACGTTGGGCAAATTTGTTCTTACGGTTTGTACCGGTACCGCCTTACTCGCTAAGACCGGGCTTTTGGATGGAAGAACAGCGACATCAAACAAACGGGCATTTGATTGGGTAGTAACCCAGGGCACAAAAGTAAATTGGATCCGTAAGGCTCGCTGGACCAGGGATGAGAAATTTTATACTTCCGCAGGAGTTAGCGCGGGAATGGATATGTCGCTGGGCTTTCTTAGTGATATCCATGGAATTGAATTCGCCAGGAAAGTTGCTTTTGACATTGAATATAATTGGATCGAAAATATGGACCATGATAATTTTTATTTACAATAAATAAAACCTGGAATCCACAACATTAAGCCTATATTTCTAACAATTTTTGAGAATCATGAATTTTGATCCCAATAATAAAGTAATGCAACTTTGCGCCCAGGGAATGGGACTTGAAGGCGAAGGAAAGATACAGGAAGCATCCGATTTGTTTTTGAAAGCCTGGGATGAATCGATCACTGATTTGGAAAAATTTACCGCTGCTCACTATGTTGCAAGACACCAAAGGACCATCACAGGTAAATTAAAATGGGATGAAACAGCATTGTTTTTTGCACTAAAATTAAAAAATGAAGGATCGAAAACTTACCTGCCGTCGCTTTATTTGAATATTGCAAAATGTCATGAAGACCTGAATGATTTTGACAATGCAAGAAAACATTACGAATTAGCACAATCATTTTCCCAATTCCTTCCGGGCGACGGCTACGGAAAAATGATCGCGTCAGGTATAAAAAATGGACTGGACCGATCTGCTGAAATCGAAAAGAGCAGCAACTAATTTGATCGGGAAATCATAATTCAAGCAGTTGATTATCCCGATTTAATGATTGCAAATAATAATTACCAGCAACCAGCTAACCCATCACTCAACCACTAAGAATGAAAATTTGGAGAAGTTATGAAAAAGGCGATGACGTAATAATTGCTTATCACGATGGCACAATTTACCGTGGCAATCCAAATTCGGAAGAAATTGAGCAGGTGATTTACAATCTTCAAAGAGAAATTATTCCCGCTAAAAGCTTTACTGCTATCCCACCACATTATTTAAAACAAATAAATTTGGAAGAAGGGTTGAATTATATCGAAGTGCTGTTTGGCGCCGATTCATCCGAACATTTAAAAATAAAAGACCTGGAAAAACGAAAAGAAATATTTGACTATTTAAAGACAACTATTCCAAATGCAAAGTTTTACACAGACAATTATTCTAAAATTAAAGCAGGGAAAAAGCCATTGATCGCAATGGTCGTTGTAGCTGTGCTTTTTTTGTGGACCTTTTATATTGCTTTGGGAATTGAAGCCGGAAATGAATATGGTGTCACTGGCGATCGAAACAATTCTCTCGCTGGAATTGTTTTGGCATTTGCATCCCTGGGTATAAAAAATGTCGCATTAATTTTTGGTTCATTGTTTACCGTTGCCTTGATTTCATTTTTGCAAAAAATAAAAAAACCTAAAGTAGTGCACAGACTTCAAATCAGAGAATAAAACTACCAGGAATATAGTTTTAAACATAAGGATCATAACCTGAACGCCTAATGAATTATATTTTAGAAACAGAAAGATTAAAACTCAGAGAGTTTACAATAAATGATACAAAATTTATTATCGAACTTTTAAACAGTCCGGGTTGGTTAGAATTTATTGGCGACAGGAATATAAGGACAGAAGAACAGGCAAAAGGGTACCTCAAAAACGGCCCTTTGAAAAGTTACCAGGACAATGGTTTTGGACTTTACCTGGTAGAAACCAACAATGATCTTACTCCAATAGGAATGTGTGGAATAATAAAAAGAGAAAACCTGGCAAACCCGGACATCGGCTTTGCATTTATGCAGGAATTTATGGGACAAGGTTTTGCCTTTGAAATAGCAAATGCTACAGTGGCTTTCGCAAAGAATGTCCTAAACTTACCTGTTATTTTTGCAATAACGGTTCCTCATAATAAAAAGTCGATCAGCCTGCTCGAAAAACTTGGATTGAAATTTTGTAAAATAATAAATTTTCAAAATTCGAGGGAAGACCTGATGTTATTCAGTAACTGACGGATATAGATAACGCCAATATCCTATTCTACAAATTCCAGTATATCTCCCGGCTGGCAATTCAGTGCCGCACAAATTGCCTCCAGCGTACTAAAACGCACTGCCTTGGCTTTGCCCGTTTTTAAGATCGAAAGATTGGCCATGGTAATATCCACTTTCTCAGCGAGCTCCTGTAGCTGCATCTTGCGGCGGGCCATCATTACATCCAGGTTTACTATTATTGGCATGGTCTATACAGTTAGTTGGTTTTCTTCCTGAATCTCGATACCACGTTTGAAAATCTGGGAAATG
>JBDSLD010000098.1:0-8649 GCA_039916545.1 Ferruginibacter sp. | reverse complement strand
AGTAGCGGATCTTCACCGATGACATTTTTATAATCATACTTATTATCTAATTGTTTGCGCGTTTGGTGTACAGGCTTTTTTTCCTGCAGCTGCAGCAATGTTTTTACCGATTGCAGCAGGTGTTCATTGCTCCAGGGTTTATTAATGAAATCGTTGGCGCCTAGTTTCATTCCCTGTACGGCCAGCTCGATAGTGCCCCAGCCGGTGAGCAAAATGACAGGTATTGCCGCATGTATGTTTTTGATATTTTGAAGAAGGGTCATGCCTTCTTTACCGGAAGTTTCAATGGAAAAATTCAGGTCCAGTATGACCAGGGAAACATTTTTTTTTGTAATGACAGACAGCGCTTCATCTTGCGAATCGACAGAAACAGCAGTATATCCTTCGTTTTGAAAAAGAAGTAATAAGGAGGTCCTAACCGCAATGTCATCATCAATGATCAGTATCATAATTAAGCCGGCAATTTAGTTTATTTTAAGCACTTGCTTTTGACACAATAGCCTCCCGGGTATATCAAATTTATTCTTCATGTAAAGCGACGGCAGGATAAATTCTTGCAGCCTGCCTCCCCGGGTACAAAGAGCAAACCAACACCAGGAAATAAATAAACAGCACTGCAAAAACCAGCGCTGTGAGGTACACGCCTGGGGGCAAATCGAATACATTCAACAAAGGAAACTGGACGGCAAAAAAAGATCCGATGATGAGCGAAAAAGTTGCCAGGATAAGGGCTTCCGCGACCAGTTGCCCGCACACGGAACTGCCCGAAGCGCCGACAGCCCTGCGTAACCCAATCTCACCGCGCCTTTTATTAATATTATACCAGAGCACACCAAACAGTCCAAGCGCTACATTTATCACCAGGAAACCGGCCACGATCAACAGCACGATCATCGGTACCAATGAAAAATAATTTATACTCTTTCTCTTATTTACTAAATGTTCAATTTCGACGTTTGAATTTTTTAAATAGTTCGCCATGGTTTTATACAAACGGCTTTCGAAAGCGGCGTCAGCACCAGGTTTTACCCGAACTAAAATTTTACCCAGCCAGTTGAATGCGCCGCTATCGATCCGGTAATAGGTTGCGGTGCCTGAAATAGCGTAGTCACCCTTCACTTTCATATCTTCCACCACACCTACTATTTTTAATTTATCTTTATTCTCACCATCGATTAACTTTCCTTCTGCCTTATCGTTACCGAAAAATAATAGCTTCAAACTATTATTGATTATTACCGGTTTAGATTTGGCCACCGCATCTTCTTTGCTAAACCACCTGCCCTCCAGCATTTTCAGGTTCAATACATTTTTGTAGCTATCATCCGTATGGAAAAAGTTAACGCTATTGATCTCTCTGCCGTTGTAAGTAACACTCCCTTGCCAGGTATTTTGAGTAAGCGGCGTATTATTGCTGGAAAAAGTAGCATCTGCTACATATGGCATCGATCTGATGGTTTGCTTCAATGTTTCATAGAATGGTACAACCGAATCCAGCCGGCTGGATTTTAATGAATTATTGTAACTGACGATCCATACATCTTCATAAGCGAAGCCCATTGGCTTTTTATAGTTGCGATAGTAAAATACGATCAGTGTGAATACCGCAAATATTACCAGGAAGGAGATCAGCATTTCTGAGATCAGCAGGAAATTTTGTTTCTTTTTATTCCAGATCAGTTTAAATAAATGCTTGAACATGATAGATTGATTAAATAGTTATGAATTTTATTGGGCCTTCAGGGCAGTTACCACATTTAATTTCGACATGCGCCAGGCAGGGTACACACCTGAAAGCAGCCCAAAGACCAAACAAGTAAGCAAGCCGATAGATAATACTGTCAGGTTAAGTGATAATTTCAAATTTTCGATGAGGTTGGCGCTATTGATAAAATGTATAATGACGATTGAGAGTATAATGCCAATTAATCCACCCAATATGGTGAGGATGATATTTTCAACGATGAACTGGTATACCAGTGTTTTCGAGGAAGCGCCAAATGCTTTGCGCACGCCAATCTCAGATGAACGTTCCATGATGCGGGTTACATTAATATTTACCAGGTTAAGCGTAGGCAGCAGCATGACCAGCAAAACAAATATGGCAATTGCGGTGAGCGCATATGTCACACCGGATTTTTCTTCATTACCTGTTCTCACATAGCCCCTGATAAAGGTATCTGCATGGCTGAATATCCGGTCAAATTCCTTGCCTTGCATAGGAAGTTTGCTGATCATTTGTTCGTATTCTTCCTGCATTTTCGGCAGGTCAGCAGTAGAATTGGCAAGCAATATACCGGCGTATCCCCCGGTATAATTCCTATCGTTGTAATCTGTTTTAGACACGGTATAAGGCAGGTAAATATCGCTGTAAAGCATGTACAAAGTGATGGGTACATTTTTTACCACACCGCTCACCCTGTATTGCACATTATCCGCTTCAATATATTTTCCCACTACAGAGGGTACATCGCCGAAGTATGTTTTTTTTATATCTTCTGAGATTACGGTAACATGTTCGCCACTTGCTATCTGTTGGGCCGAGAAGGGTTTTCCTTCCAGGAAATCATGATCCATTACCTCCCAAAAATCAGCATTGATATATTTATAATTGATAGCTATTTTCTTGTTATTCACGTAGGTGTTGGTACCCTGGAACAGGGAAGAGATGGCGACTTTAACGGGTGTTTTCATACTCCGTACATAATGGTCTAAAAAGTAAAAAGATACCGGGCTGGAGCTGTTTGCGGTCTTTCCGTTTTGTTGAAGTACGTTGATGTATAAAGACCGGTCTCTTTTTTTATCCGGGTAATTATCATTAACAACTTTATCGATAAAGGCCGTCAAAACTATCAGGATGGTCAGGGTAAAACTAATCCCAAACAGGCTGATAAAAGTGAAGAACTTTCTTCTGCGCAACACCGCGATGGCAATCCTGAAATAATTTTTAAGCATGGTGATCTGTTTTATATTTGCTGTTGACTATTTTTATTGGCTGGGTCAATTTCATATTCTCTTACACTTGTTTAGTGTACCTGCGTACCATCAAACAGCCTTACCAGGCGATGTGTTTTTTTAGCCATATTTTCATCATGTGTGACCATTACGATCGTGGTACCTTCCAGCCGGTTAAGGTTGATTAGTATCTCCATGATCTCGTTGCCCATCGCACTATCAAGGTTGCCGGTTGGTTCATCGGCCAGTATAATTTCCGGGCGGCCCACGATCGCTCTTGCAATGGCCACTCGCTGCTTTTGTCCGCCGGAAAGCTGTGTGGGAAAATGTTTCACCCGGTTTCCCAACCCAACTTTTTCCAAAGCCGCTGAAGCGAGTTCTTTCCTGCTCTTCGCGCTGCTGGCACGGTAGAGTAGTGGCAGTTCCACATTATCCAATACTTTAAGGTCATTGATCAAATGATAACTTTGGAAAATAAAACCGATTTTTTTATTCCTGAACTGCGCCAGTTGCTTGTCCGAAAGATGTTCTGTTGATTGCGCATCAATTTTTATGTCTCCTTTAGACGGGGCGTCCAGCAGGCCCATAATATTCAGCAGCGTACTTTTGCCACATCCCGACGGCCCCATAATGGATAAGAATTCTCCTTTGGCAATATCAAGGCTGATGCTATTTAATGCAAGTGTTTCCACCGTATCGGTGCGATAAACTTTTTCAATATTTTGCAGACGTATCATTGGTTATAGGTTTTATGTGTGAAGAGTTTTATGAATTAAAAATTAAAAATTGCTTTGGAATGAACTTGTATTTATTATGCGATCTTTAAGATAAATTAACATTATTTATTTTTTGAAAACGTTTTATCATAATTAAAAACTGCCAACAAAAACAGTATGCCATTTGCACATAACACATTCTTAATTCATCAACTCTCGAATTAACCAGGTCAATACCGAATCCGCTCTTTCCTTTCAAAATCGTATAGTGACAAATACCTCAGTTGGTAGTAGGCTCCCCAGAAATCCCTAAGCGCAGCGATGTAATCCCGCTTTGCCTGGTCCTTTTCCTGGAAGGCAATGCTGAGATCAGTGATACTTAAATTGCCTAATACATAACGGTCTTTTGCGATCTGGTATTTTTCACTGGCGATACTATCGGCATTGGCGGTTAATATCAACTGGTCCTTCATCATTTCAAATAAAGTAACCTGCGTAACGATCTCCTGCGTAAAAATTTGTTTGTCCTGTTCAACTGCATACGAAGCAAACTGCAGGTTTGCCTCCGCGGTTTTTTCCCTTGATTTTGACCTTCCCCAATCCAGTATAGGAATGGTAAATGTAAGCAGTACCTGCTGCTGGTCCTTTGGCGACTGGTACACTTTCGGGATCGATACGGCACTTTTCGAAAACCCTAACTGAGCATTTAAAGAGGCGTTCAAGCCGTTGTCACCTTTTGCTTTTGCCACGTCTCTTTTTGCTTCCGCGATGCGCCTGGTAAAGGCGATGGCATCGCTTCTGTTGGCATAGGCTTCCGCCAGCACTTTATCCGTTGATACTTCCATGCTGATCGTGGCACCCGGTAATGACAAAGATATTTTTTGCGAATCTTTTAATCCACTGTATGCCCTTAGATTTAATGTCGCGATCTCCATATCGCGCCTGGCAATACCCACCGCCTTTTGCGCTTTTAATTGCTCAAGCTGTAACTGGAGGATCTCATTTTTTGAAATTTTGCCAAGATCAAATTTTTCATTGGCAATACGCAGGATATTTTTTGTATTGCCCAAATTAGTTTCAGCGATCTGGAAGTTTACCTGCGCCAGTAAAAGATCAAAAAAGTAGCCGCTTGCTTTATAGGCGATGCCTTCCATCGACTCAATGTAAGCCTGCTTACTTTCATTGAATTTCAACGGTTGTATCACTTTTTCCCATTTTAAGTTATTGAACTGGAAAAGCGGTTGCGCATAACCGATACCGAAAGGCACGCCATTGTACAAAGTATTTTTGCGATCGAAATCATCGAAGCGCTGTAGCTGCGTTGTTCCAAAAACTGTTCCGCCGGTGGCAGCAATACCCTGGCTGAATGAAAGGTTCAGCGACGAATTATTATTGTGTATCGACTGGAAAAGGATAGTGCCATCCGGCTGTTGTACCTCGATAAATGTTTTATTATAAGCTGGCAAATTACCATCCAGCGATAACTGTGGCTGGTAGTTGGATTTAAAAGTGCGGTACTCCCAATACTTTGTCTCCCTTGTATTAGAGGCCTGTTTTGCCGCGATCGATTTTGATTTAGCCATGTCCACGACCTCACTTAAAGTGAGGGTGAGCGTGTCACCCGACTGGCTGAATCCTTTGCAGGAGCCCGTTATCAATAGCGTGATATAAATTAGTTTCAATGTCATCGAATCAATTATTGATGGTGATCTCTTTTGCATTTTTATATTCGCTCATATCGGAAGTGATTACCACATCACCTGGTTTTAAATTATCTTTTATTTCAACGTAATCGAAATTGGTCATGCCGATATGAACGGTCCTTCTTTCCGCTATCCCGTTGGTAAGTATAAAGAGGTCCTGTGAAGCGGCGCCTTTAAATGCGGGACCGTTGGCCACCCGCAATACATCTGTTTTAGCCGATGTGACCAGGAATACTTCCACCTTCATGTTTGGCCGCAATAACTTATTATTTCGTTCATTCAATTGTATGTCGAATGTAACCACACTATTTTGCACGGTCGGCTGGATATTAACAACCGTTCCCCTTACCTGTGTTTCATTGATACGTATGATCGCGGTCATGCCATTGTGTAACTGGTCCAGGTAAGTGTCGGCGATACTTCCCAGCACTTTGAAACTGCTGAGGTTGGCTATCCGCGCCAGCGCATCTCCCTCATGTATGGCCGCGCCAATGTTCTTATTCACCCAGGTAACCACACCATCGCGACTGGCAACAATATTTGCCAATTTTAATTTTCGCTCCAGTTCCTGCAGGTCATTTTGCTGTATGGATGCTGCAATACCAGCCTCTCTTATTTCAACCTGCATGGTTTGTTGCTTGCTTTTGATCTCATTTTCCAATTGCTGCTTTTCCAGTAAAGCGACCTTCAGGTTTAATTCCGCTTTTTCTACATCTTCCCTTGTACCGCCCCCGGCCTTGTACAGGCGTTTTGTATTTTCCACATCGGCCTCCAGGCTCCCTATCCGTAACTGCTTAATATTATTATTAGATTTAATATCATAAAAGCTCTTGTCCAGTTCCAGTTTAAGCTTTTGTACCTCATTCTGTTTTGATTGCAGTCCGAATTTTAATCTTTCGTATTCGGTTTGAGAAGCAGATTTATCCAGGGTAAGAACCGACTGACCCGACTTCACCGCGATGCCTGCGTCGAGTAGTACATTTTGCACAGAGGCATTGATGGGACTGGTAATGATCTCCTCGAACTCGGGTAATATTTCGCCGGTGGCGTTAATGGTATTTTCTATATTACCTTTTTCCACAACAGCAGTTGTGACGGCAGATTTTTTTATAGACGAAGCCAAAGAAGACCGAAGCATAAATACCGCACCAGCAATAACCAGCACAAGCAGCAATAAAATAAATATTGTTTTATTTCTTCTGCGGCCAGCCACTTCTTCTTCAATAACCTTATCCATACATTGATTTTGAGACAGGGATCATTCAAGATGAGTGCCAAAGTAAAACTCAATGCCAGTAAGGATTTCAGCAAATATTGATTTTTTAAAATGTCCGGTTCCGGACAAAATGTTTGGATCCGGAACAAGTAACGGGGCCGGAACACTTTACTCAAATATTAGTTTCCGATGCGGTAATTCGGTTGGAAATATTGACAGGCGACAGGAGGCAAATTATGTGGGACCTGTTATTAGTATCTTTTTAATTTTCTGAATTCAAATAATATAATTTGTAAAATGCTTAAATTACAAGTATCTCCTGTATTTATAATTCCCAATCCTTTAAACTTCTATACCATGCCCAAATTTATTATTGAAAGAGACATTCCAGGGATTAGTAATTTCTCTCCGGAGCAATTTAAAGACATGTCTAAAAAATCCTGCCAGGTGATCAGCAAAATGGGTTCGCAGATTCAATGGCTGCATAGTTATGTAACCGGCAACAAGGTTTACTCAATCTACATAGCGCCCAATAAAGAATTAATACAGGAACACGCCAGGCAAGGTGGGGTTCCGGCAAATGTGATAAGTCTTGTAACGGCAACTATTGATCCAACCACAGCAGAATGACCTCTGCTAAAATGCCATCAACATGGACGTTCGGCGACAATGTTAATGGCATTAAAATATAAAACTGTTAGATAAAACGATTACTCATGCATCACCAGTATGGGTACTTTGCTGCGATAAGTGATAGACTTTGTATGACTCGCAGTAAATAATTTTTCGATAAATGTTTCGTTCCGGCGGATAAGAATGATCAGGTCGATGCCCTTGTCATCTGCAAAAAGTGTGATCGCTTCATCGATGTCGTACAGCCGCATGAAATAGAATTCAGGGTTATACGCTTCAAACATTTTTGCAAGATTTTGTTTCTCCCTTTCGTAACTATCGGTAAGGGAAATATAGTGGTCCTTATCTACATTTACAATGTGCAATTGAGCTTCAAATACTCCCAGAATATCTTTAATGGGAGCAGAAGGCGTAGTGCGGGTGGTATCTTTAAAGTCAGACGTGAGCATTACATTACTGATGTTCCTGAAGGGAGCTTTTTCCGGAACTATCAGGACCGGGCAAACTTTGGATTCAACCATCTTCAATGTGTTACTGCCGAAGAAAACCTGTGCCAGTGCTGATTTACCGGTAATACCCATTATCACCAGGTCGGCCTTGCGATGGCGCACGGCTCTATCCAAACCCTTTACAAAATCATCTTCCAATTGTGTCAGGATCTCAATACTCACTGAATGGTTGGCTAATAATTCTCTTTTCAGCTCTTCAAGACTTTCAATTGCAATGGCTTCCTCGGCAGGTTTGGAAAAACTGTGGTAAAGCAAAATATTTACTCCGGGATGGCCCACCAACAGTTGGGCGGCATAACGCGCCGTATGCAAAGCGGTACTCGAAAAATCAATTGGGACGATTACGGTATTCATGAGACTAAATTTGTTAAATAATGATTAATATTAATAAAGGTAATAGAAAATTTTTATGATGACGAAAACATAGTGTTGTACATTTTAAATTGTTGCGGGAGGTAATGGCTTATAAGGACATTGCAACCGTAACATGGCTGAGCTCTCGGCCCGGTGAATATTGTAACAACAGATTTAACCGTTGAAAATTAGCTTTTTTATTAGCAAAAAACCTCCACCGTATAAACCCCGCTGTTATTTTTTGTTACCATATTGCTGTAAAATCCGTAGGGTTGCGGTATATCCTCAAGCAGGTGAAAATATTGGCATTCCCTGCTCAATGCCTCAAACACCAGTGTAAAGCGAATAAACCTGTTGGCGATAAAATGGTACGTCCATTCGGGCATTATGGAGATATTGAAATTTTTTATCAGTTTGCAGCGGTGGCCCTTGTCTTCTACCAGGAAGGTGCTGGGCCAGACGCGAACGCCGGTAGGTTCATTCGTAAAATACCGGCAATGCACAATGGTACATTCTTCTGTTTGTTGATCCACCAACTCTTTTACTGCTTCATCAATTTCTAC
>JBDSLD010000097.1:0-5230 GCA_039916545.1 Ferruginibacter sp. | reverse complement strand
TCGACATGGAATATAATTTGCCACCTGAATAAAAACCTGTTTTTGTTTCCACCCATCGCATGTCATCTTCCAGCCCGATCTCTTTTAAAATTTTTCTTGTATTGAGGTCAGACATCAGGATGACATGATAAAATCTATCCCAGACCGTGCCATCCATTTCCCAGGAACTGGTGAGGCCGCCAACTTTATCAGCCGATTCATAAATAGTAACCTGCTGCCCTTGTTGTGATAGCCGCAACGCCAATGTCATCCCCAGCATTCCCCCGCCGATTATCCCCCATGTTTTTTTATCCGTCATGATCTAATTTAAATCGTTAATTATAGTTACCATTTTTTCAGTAACATTTTCACCAAAAATATCCGGTTGTTTTTCCGGGGGATAAAATGCATCTATTTTGGAAGCGATCAAATTATCTGCAGGATCAACCAGTAAATTCCATTTCTCTTCCACCGTTTCAACCCACTCGGTTTCAGTGCGTAAAGTAATACAAGGTTTTTTGAGAATGTAGGCTTCTTTCTGAATGCCGCCGGAATCGGTGATGATCCTTTTGCAAAAATGTTCCAGTGTAATAAAATCAAGGTATCCCTGCGGTTCTATCAATTCGATATTTTTGGGTACCGCATAAGTTGCCGACAACATTTTGCGTGTCCTGGGATGCACCGGGAAAATAATGTATTCTCCTAATTGACCCAACTGGTTTAATATATGCTCCAGTATATCCGTGTTATCGACATTGTAATTCCGGTGAAGCGTAAGTAAACTGAACGCCTTGTTTTCAAGGTTTAATGTAGAAATGATAGTTGATTTCTTTAGTGCTATTTCAATATTATTTTTTATGGTGTCAACCATGATATCACCGGTAAAAAAACTGTTTCCACCCAGCCCTTCCTTTTCCAAAATTCCCATGGCAGTCTGGGTAGGCACAAAAAGATATTTGGAAACATGGTCGGCAACAATCCGGTTAATTTCTTCCGGCATGCTCCTGTTGTAACTCCTTAATCCTGCTTCAATGTGAATGATCGGAATGTTTAATTTAGATGCCGCCATTACGCCGGCCAGCGTTGAATTGGTATCTCCAAAAACAACTATGGTATCCGGTTTTTTTTCGACCATGGCGCTTTCCAGTTTTACCATCATCTCGCCGGTTTGAGCCGCCTGTGTGCCTGGTCCAGTTCCAAGATGTATGTCCGGCTTCCTTATCCCCAGATCGATAAAGATCTTTTCGGACATGGCATAATCATAATGCTGACCGGTATGCACGATAAACTCTTCATGCATACCGGCAAGCCCGGCTGACAGCGGCGCCAGTTTTATAAACTGGGGCCGGGCGCCTACAATGGAAAAGATCTTCAAACCAGTTTCAATTTAAGACTGTTCGTAGATGTTTTAGCCAGCAAACTTGAAAAGCCGTTAAATACAGGCAGGTTTTCAATCACTTCCGGATCGGCGATCTCGCAACCGGTTGAACAGGTTTTTGCCAATCGCTGTACCTCCGAAAATTTTACTTTATTGTAATCATCGTACACATAATCGCTATTGTAGAAATTGATCAATCCAAGCAACTCATGGCCCAGGCCTTTCTCCATGGCGCGGAAACTTTCATATACGAAATCGATAAAGTCTTCTTCGGGTTCATCTGTACCTCTGCCGATACCTTCATACGGTATTCCCTTTTCAACAAATAATTGCCTGTTGTAAATATTGGAGGCATCCATCACACCCTGGATATTTTTTCCGGCAGTGATTAATTCGAAGCGGTCCATGTATTCTTTATGCGCTGTGCATACAAAAATATAGTCAGCATATTCAAGTGCTTTTTCAAGGTCTTGTGTAATATGGTCCTGCTGGTCATATTTTAACAAATTCTGATCATCTGATTTTACATATGGATCATGCATTAAATAATCCACGTTATTTTCTCTCAGGTAATTGGCAAGCGTTAAAGTTGGGGAGTTCCTGGTATCTTCAGAATTAAAACGGTAGGCTACTCCCAGCAACGCGATCTTTTTATTGCGCAGGTTGCCGAAAGCTTTTTCTGCCTGTTTAAAGGTGTAAGCCGGCGAGTCGTCATTGATCAGCCTGGAAGCGAGTATCAGGCTTGATGAAGTGTCATTTCCTTTTTGAATATTTCTCCACCAAAGCAGGATACCATCTTTAGGCAGGCAATGACCGCCCACACCAAGCATCGGTATTAATAAGCCTCCACTCGGAACTGCGTTTGGATCCTTCGTAGCATTGTCTGATTGCGCAAGTAACTCATTTACCTTTTCCCTTACTTTATAAAAATCAATATTGTTTAAATCGCAATACCTGACTATTTCTGTTGAGAACGCGATCCTTACATCCCTGTATGCATTCTCTAACGTTTTAACGATCTCTGCAGTTAAGCTGTTTGTTTGAAAGATCTCCGCTTTTGTTACAATGTGCTTGTAAAGTTTGGAGATCAGTTTGGGCGTTTCAGGATGAAGTCCGCCGGCAATTTTATCTGATTCCCTAATCCTTTCAACGAGCCTTCCCGGCATAACGCGATTAGGGCTGTTGCCTAACAGGATGTCCTTACCTTCTTCCAATCCGTATTTTTTAAAATGCTCCCTGAATAAAGTATCCATGGTTGTTGGCGCCAGTGTCGACTCAAATACAACCAGTGGGATTTTTGCAGCAGGTTTATTTTTCAATGCTTCTCCTAATTTTTCAAGCGCGCCAAACATAGGGCCGTAATCAGGCTCAAATCCTTTTTTATCAGTTTGAACAGAAACAAGTATTACATCCGCATCTGACAAAACAGAAAAATCAGCGCTGGCTGAAAGTAAACCAGCCGTTACCGCTTCATTGGTAATGTCATCAAGCTCAGGCTCAATGCCGCCTATTACCGATCTGCCATTGTTAATTGAGTCGATCTTCCAGCCAGAATTTACAGAGTCCCGTTGAATGATTATCACTTTTGCTGGCTCGTCTGTACCTATCCTGATCCGGGCATTCGCTAACATTGCGGCCATTGGCATACCAACAATACCTGGTCCTATAACCCCGATTTTTTCAATTTTCCATGTTTCTGCGTCAATTGGCGCTTGGTTTAGTTTCATTTAAATAAATTTTTATAATTGAAATTTGTGTTTGGTGAGACCGGAAAACATATCCGCACCTCTGTTTATAACGCGTGTTAAAGTTAAAAATTTGACTATTGATCAATAAATTGGTTATACCATAATTCAAGTGACAACACTCCCCATAATCCCCTGCTGAAAGGCTGTTCCTGGCTGATCATTTTTTCTATGTGCTGCGTATTCATTATGTTCCTTTCTTTCGCCTTTTTGGATAACAGCACATCCATTATAAAATCCTTTCCTTTATTTTTTGACCATAGGTGCAAAGGCACGGGAAAACCCATTTTATCTTTTCGCTTCATGATCTTTTCGGGCATGATATTTTTGGTGGCCTTTTTAAGTAGGTACTTCATTTCCGCACCTTTAAATTTCATCCCGGCCGGCATCGTGGAAATAAGGTCAACGATCCTTTTGTCAAGCAATGGTACACGCGATTCTATCGATACAGACATGCTCACCCGATCCTCTACCTGTAATAATCCTGGCAGACTTCCCTGCATATCAAAATGTGTCATTTTATTAAAATAACTTTTTGTATCGGGATTGTTGAAGTGATGAGAAAACTTATTGAAGATTATTTCATCCTGGCATTTCAGCGCGATATCGGGATGAAGGAAATTGCTGGTGGTGCCGATCCTGTTTAATAAATTATAATATCTCCTGTCCATCGGATCAAAAGCATCTGATTTCCAAAAGCTTTTCATCATGGGAATGTACTGCTTAAGCGTTGGCAGGTTAGGCAGGATAGAAGCCAGTGATACGATGTGCTCGTCTTCCTCATTCGATTCATTGATCGCGCCTTTTATTGCCTGTTCCAAATAAGCGATCATATACCTTGTATAGCCTCCAAAGATCTCATCGCCGCCCTGGCCGCCCAATACCACTTTTACGTGTTGAGATGCCAGTCGCGCTACAATATATTGAGGGAACAAACCCGGGCCCGCAACAGGCTCATCCAGGTGATAAATTAATTTTGGCAGAAGGTCGATAAATTCCTGCTCTGTTGGAAAGACTTCGAATAATTCCGCTTTGGCGGCCTGTGCCGCAATGCGTGCGTACTCCAGCTCATTAAATTCCGGCCCTTCATGAAAAGCCCCGCTAAAACATTTTATCGGGCCATTCAAAAATTTAGAGGCCATAATAGTTACCAGCGATGAATCCAGGCCACCGCTCAGGTATGTTCCAATCGGGACATCACTGCGTAATTGCTGCGAAATAGTTTCCTCCAGTATTTTCTGCAGCTTTACAATAAAATATTCTTCCGTATGATACTGATCAATGTTGAAATCAGGTATCCAATATTTTATCTCATCCATCTTCCAGGAGGCCAGGTCGATGGTCATGTAATGACCAGGCTGCACCTTGCAAATATTTTTGAACATGGTTCCTTCTCCCAATATAAACTGGAAGGTAAGGTACTCGCAAAGATTTTCAGGATGAGATTCAGCCACCACTTCCGGATGTGCCAGCAGAGCTTTTATCTCACTTCCAAATAATATTTTCTGATCATCCTGGTACCAATACAAAGGCTTGATCCCGAAATGGTCCCTTGAAATAAATAGCTTATTTTTTGATTTGTCGTAAATAATAAATGCAAACATCCCGTTTAAGAGGTTCACAAAATTTTCGCCATACTCAATGTATAAATGTAACAGCACTTCTGTATCGGAAGTGGTACGGAAACTGTGTCTTTTTTTGATGAGGTCCTCCCTGAGTTCAATATAATTGTAGATCTCGCCGTTAAATACGATGGTACAGTCATGAAAGGTCATCGGTTGCTGGCCGGTAGAAAGGTCAATGATCGATAGTCTTTTATGAAAAAAACCAATATTGCCTTCAAGGAAAATTCCATCTTCGTCCGGTCCCCGGTGATGGATCGTATCTGCCATTGTTACAAGCAGGTCTTTGCTGACTTCCTCTTTATTTTTATTTAGAATTCCGATAAATCCGCACATGGCTTTTGTGTCTGTATTTAGTTGTGTATAGCATGAGGTTAGGGTATAATGTACCCTGTCCGTAGGACAGGTAATGTGAATAACTAAGATATAAAGAACTACTATTACTATTACTACCTTTCTTTTCTTTTTTTGGTACTTTTTTTCTTTTCTTTTAGTATCCACGTGGA
>JBDSLD010000096.1:0-16744 GCA_039916545.1 Ferruginibacter sp. | reverse complement strand
TAGTGTTGTTTTACCATGATCCACGTGACCGATAGTACCAACATTTAAGTGGGGTTTATCCCTCTTGAAAGATTCTTTTGCCATTTTTTATTTTTTAATAATTGTTTTGAAATTGGTTTTCATTTATCGTCTGTAACCATTGACCGTATTTTTTGTACCGGCTAAGTACCTGGAGCTGTTGATGAGAATTGAACTCACGACCTCTTCCTTACCAAGGAAGTGCTCTACCCCTGAGCTACAACAGCTTGTTATAGAGTTCGTGAATAAAATCACCCTCATTTCTGCTTTTAAAGAACTTCTGATCTATTATTCTGAGCTGGGAATGAGAATTGACTCACGACCTTCCCGATCTTTACAGGGATGCTCTACCCCTGAGCTACAACAGCCTGGAACATATCCGCCGTTGCAGGCAGGATTTAAAGAGCGGAAGACGAGGCTCGAACTCGCCACCTATAGCTTGGAAGGCTATCGCTCTACCAAATGAGCTACTTCCGCTTAAGTAATTAGAAAATTTGAAAATGGGTTAATTTAAAAATTAAACCACCAAAAACTTCCATTTAAAAGAACTTATTATAATGAAAAAATTGAGCAATTTCAAATTGAGCAATTTTCAAATTATTTCTGTGGGCAGAGTAGGGTTCGAACCTACGTACTCGTAAGAGAACAGATTTACAGTCTGCCGCCTTTAACCGCTCGGCCATCTGCCCAAAAAACCTGTTTGAAATACTGTGTGAAATTATTTCAAAAACCAGAGCCGAAGAAGGGAGTCGAACCCCCGACCTGCTGATTACAAATCAGCTGCTCTACCAACTGAGCTACTTCGGCTTGCTTTAAAAGAACTGTCCCGTAAAATTTCAGTAACCTGTTGGCACGCCTATTTTTGGGATGGCAAAGGTAGGTATATTTGACTAATTCTAAAATTTTGGAAAAGATTTTTTTTTACTTAAAAAATAAAAGGGACAATAATTCATAAAACTAATAAAAAAGCCCCCTTTTCGGGGGCTTTTTTTATGCGGCCAACATTTCTTTTTTTCGCTTTATTTGAATTATTACGGAATCCAGCGCTTCATCAAAACTCTCTTCAAATGATTTGGAAGAATGCTTTACGAAAATATCGCATTTCGGTATATGGACCTTGATCTCAGCTACTTTGTCCTTAATATTATGTACAACATTATCGAGTTTTAGAAACACATCTACTTTCGTGATCTTGTCGTGAAACTGGAACAGTTTGGTAAGTTTTTTTTCTACGTAAGATACCAACTTTGAATCCGGGTCAAAGCGAACAGTCTGAATGTTAACGTTCATAGCGTCTAATTTTTAATTAGTAAACAATTGTGTGAAAAAAAGGTAAACTTAAATTGAGTTAAAAAGGTAACTGGAACGAGGCATAGGCAAAATAATTTAGGATTTAAAAGAGGTTTTGTTGATGATACAAGTTAGCAATTACATCTCTAAAATGCAAATAAAAGAAATGCATACAGACTTAACCAAAAATCCGGAAAATTATTGTTGAAGGATGAATTTATGCCTTTGGATGTGCTTTTTTATAGACATCTTTTAGTTTCTCAATGGTATTATGGGTGTAGATCTGCGTGGCTGCAAGGCTGCTGTGCCCCAGCAATTCTTTCACGGCATTTAATTCGGCCCCATTGTTCATCAGGTGGGTGGCAAATGTGTGCCGGAGTATATGCGGACTTCTTCTGTCGATGGTAGTTACGTCAGGTTGGGATAAATATTTCACCACGACATTGTGGACGTATTTAGGATACAATTTTTTACCGCTTTTACTGACCAGTAAAAATTCCTGGTCGAATTTTTCGAAACCGGTTATTTTCGCACTTATGTACTCCTGGATGGCGTCCATCAGTTCTTTTTTTACAGGCAATACGCGCTCTTTATTACCTTTTCCCAGAACTTTTATATTGCTGTTACCTTTATCTACATGCGATTCCTTAAGCCCTACCAGTTCTGCCCTCCGCATGCCTGTATTGTATAGCAACTGTAACAACAAGCGATGGGTTTTGCCCTCCCAGTCATCGGGAAATTCAACAATTTCAAATAGGGTTTTGGTGCCTTCCTCTGCTACATATTGTGGCAGCCGCTTTTTAATTTTGGGTGAAACGATAGCTCCCATAGGGCTTGTTGAGACCGCACCCTGCCTAAGCTGGTACTTAAAAAAGGATTTGAGGGAAGAAATTTTCCGGTTAAGCGATTTTGACTCCATTCCTGTCTCTTTAAGGCCAGCGAGCCAGCTTCTTACAAAAGAAGCATTGATACCCGAAAGGTCCGTGTGACCGAACTGTAGTTCGATAAAATCAAAGAAACCGGTGAGGTCGTTTTGGTAAGATATGATCGTGTGGGGGGAATATCTTTTTTGAAAAGCAAGATGATCTAAAAAGGATTGTATGTGCGCTCGGTTACTATAAGGCATAAAAAAACTGGTAGCCAAAGTTACAAAGTAACCGGTTACCAGTTTAAAATATTAAGATAGTAATAAAACGGACTAAACGTCTATTTTACCACTTGCTATGTTCTGTTTGTAAACAGCTTTCAACACTTGCGTACGACGTTTGATAGACGGTTTAGTGAAAGCCTGTCTTTCCCGCAATTGTAATAGTACACGGCTCTTTTCAAATTTCTTCTTGTACTTTTTTAAAGCCTTGTCTATATTTTCGCAGTCTTTTGAATCGATGATTAACATATTGATATACCTCCTTTGGTAGTTTTTTTAGAAGCGCAAAGATAGTAGAATTATTTAAAAATCAAAATTGAAGTTGTAAAAAAGTAAATTTGTAGCATGTTTACAGGTATAATTGAACAAAAAGGCATCATAAAAGAAGTCATTTCCTCCGGGACAAATAAAACATTCTGGATCAGTTCTTCAATTTCTAACGAATTTACCGTTGATCAAAGCGTCTCCCACAACGGGGTTTGCCTTACCGTAGAGGAAATTGCTAACGGCCAACACCGGGTGACCGCCATTGAAGAGACACTAAAAAAGACAAATTTAAACAGTTGGGAAAAAGATGGGGTAGTTAATATTGAAAGATGCCTTCAAATGAATGGCAGGCTGGATGGACATATTGTGCAAGGGCACGTTGACACCATTGCCACTTGTAGCGCAGTGATAGAAAAAAATGGCAGTTGGGAATATACATTTCAGTTTGACAGCGCATTTGCCGCACTGGTCATTGAAAAGGGTTCGATCACAGTCAACGGCATCAGCCTGACACTTTTTAATGTATCGGACAATTCGTTCCAGGTGGCCATCATACCATATACATTTGAATATACCAATATGCAGTATTTGAAGATCCCTGATGAGGTAAATATTGAGTTTGATATGATCGGCAAATATGTCAACAGGTTTATGCAATTCAGGTAAGAGGCGCAAAGCGGACTATAAAAAACACCAACTGCAATGCTAAAAAAAATCATTTCAAATCCTTTTTTCCTTTTCCCGCTTTTAACCTTCATCTTTTTTTGGCCGGCCAGTTTACAAATTTTCACCTTTAAGAACGACGCGCTAACTTACTACTACCCGGTACGCACGCTCATCAGTGATGCGATTAATAACGGCGAACTCCCCTTGTGGACACCCTTTATTAATATGGGTTACCCCCTTCACGCGGATATGCAAAGCGGCGCCTGGAACCCGGTGATCTGGGCAATTGGTTTCATAACACATTACAGCCTGGCAGCCTTTCATTATGAAATAATATTTTATCTCGCCCTCGGAGGGATCGGGTTTTATTATTTATCCAGGGAATATGGTTTGAATAAATATACCGCACTGATCATCGGGGTTGCTTATGAATTTAGCGGTCCCGTTATAGACAGCGTGGAATTTACTGCATGTATCAGTTCTATTTGCTACCTGCCGTTTATTTTCCTTTTTTTTAAACGCTTGTTATACCACCGGTCGTCCGTTATCAACGCGCTGTTGACTGCTTTATTTTTATACCTGCTTTTTACTGGTGGATATCCTGCACTTTTTATCATTACGCTTTACCTGCTGATAACCTTTCTATTATTTGCCTTTTTTTCATCATCACAAAAAAAAATATTTATAAAAAAAATTATAGCTCCCTTGGGGATACTTTCAATCCTGTTTGTATTACTGAGTTTACCGGCTATTATTTCCTTTGTAAATCATTTGCAATTTATTGAACGTGGTAAAACACAGGGGTTAGACTTTGTGCTCGAAAATTCAATGCCACCTGCCTGCATGTTTTCAATGATAAGTCCATTCAGCACTACCGCGACCAATTCGTTTTTTGATACGAACATATTAATGCGCAATGTTTACATTGGTATTATTCCACTTATCTTTTTGACCTATTCTATGTGTAACAAAGTGCTGAGAAATAATAAAGAGTGGCGGTTTTTTATTATCATGGCCTTCGTGTTATTCGGGATGGCCTGGGGCACTCATTTTTTTTTACGACAACTTGCTTATTATACATTGCCCCTGATGAACACTTTTCGTCATCCTGCATTGTTCCGTTTTTTTGGAGTGATGTTTTTATTGCTGGCAGCAGGAGTTGGTATTAATAAATGGAGCGAAGCGTATGACGGCAACAGCCTTCCAAGAAAAATAACTTTAGCAATAGGAACCATTGTTCTTTTAATACCTGCAATCATTATTTTATCGCCGGGCGCGAAATTGCTTCCTGGAATTTTTAATATTAGTCAGCTTAAAAGCCTGATCCCCTCATTAAATTTTCAGCAACGCTTTTTACTGCAATTACCCTTTATCATTGCTACTCTATGTTTATTCTATTTTGCAATTTCTAAAAAAAGAAACCTGTTTTATTTGCTGTTATTATCTGTTGCTGATCTGTTTTTTGCAACGCAATTAAATTTACCCGTCACTGTATTCGGCGCAAGGAGTTTTATTGCTACGGAACGGCTCATCAACAGGAACCTCATTAAATTTCCATTGCCCGGTAATACAACTATTGAACAAAATATATTGCATTCATTTGACACCACGAATACCATTGGAACGACCTTGACTTTTGAAAAACGTATCGGGAGAAATGATTATTTTATTACGCCTGGAAATTTATCTTCACAAGAGAAATTTTACGAATCGCCCGCCAGGGAGACGGTTTTTAAAAACCAGTTGTTGTATTTCGCGGATACAATTTTGACTACAGCTACAGCTGATAATATTGAGCTCCTGACAAGCCCTTCGTTCGCTATAACTGATGCGACTGTTAGTCCTTCGTGGAGTGCCAACCTGGATACGGGTACTATTGCAATAAACAAATTATCAGCTAATTCAATTGAATGTACGGCTGATACAAAGCACCCTCGTTTATTAATATTGTTACAAAATATTTACCCTGGATGGAAGGCATTTATCGACGGAAAAGAAACTGCTATCATGAAAGTGAATATAAGTTTTATGGGCGTAGCGATACCTTTGGGGAAACATGAAATTATTTTCCGATATCATCCCGCCCTTATCATTTACGCGTGGTATGTTTCCCTGCTTACTTTGCTGGGCTCCATGTTATTTTTATTATTCACGACCTTCAGAAATATCCTTCTTCCGGGCCACCGCGATTAAAGAAACACCGAAGGGAAAACGTACCAACCTTAATAAATGAACCTCCATCCCAAAAATGCTTTTCAGTATTTTATTTGTGAAGCTATTTGTTTTGAAATAAGTAAAATCAGAGGCATTCGCCCGGTTGGTTTTATTAAACCATAACCTTATTTTTCTCATTAAAAATACGGGGATGAATAAAACACTATTGAAATAAGAAGCATATAAAACAGCAGCGGATTGGCTTTCCAAAATATTTTGTAGTCTGCCCTTTTTATAGCGGCGTTTGTGCCCGTTTACAATGTCATGGTTTCCCCAAAGTGATTGAAAAGCCGGCACGGTGATGCAGATCTTTCCGCCAGGTTTGCAGACCCTGGTCAGTTCCTTAATTGCCTTTTGCTCATCTTCCACATGTTCAATCACATCAAAGGCACATACAAGATCAAAAGCATTATCATCCAATGGCAGATTGGTTATGGATGCATTTATGACTATTAAATGCTGGTCAGCTAAATGAGTTAAAAACAATGGGTCATTTTCAACGGAGGTAACATCGCCTAAGTCTGACAGCCATTTTGAAGAACCACCTGCGGCCGCGCCTACATTTAGAATTTTTAATTTTTTTTCCGGGTTAACCGGGATAAATTTTCGCAGCGTTTGTAGAATGATCCTTTGCCGGATGAGGAACCACCAATGGCTATTTTCTAACTGGCCATATTGCTGAACATAGAATTTATCCATCTACTTGCTTGCCATTTATGATCTTTGATTTTACAATAAATAGGGGCCGCTGCTTTACCTGGAAAAAAATACGTACCACATACTGGCCAATAATGCCCAGTGATAATAACTGTACCCCACTAAATAAAACGATGGCAAAGATCAATGCGGTAAACCCTTCCGGAACCGTTCCGTATACTAATTTTTTATACACCGTAATGCCAAGGTAAACCAACGCAAACCCGATAGAAACAATGCCGGTGGTAACGATGAAACGGATTGGTAATTCACTGAAATTAAATATGCCGTTGAAAGCAAGCTTGATCAATGCACCGAGACTGTATTTGGAAGTACCGTGTACCCTTTCATCCCGCTCATATCCGATGCCGGCCTGCTTATAGCCTACCCAGCTTCTTAAGCCGCGGATATACCTGCTCTCTTCAGGCAGCCCATTTATCAGGGTCACAATTTTTTTAGTCACCAGGGAAAAATCGCCTGCATCAAGTGGCATGCTGATACTTGCAAAACGATGTTGTAACCGGTAATATATCCTGTAGCAAATTCTTTTCAGCAACCCCTCTTTCCTGTTTTTACGAATGCCATATACAACGTCATAACCTTCCCGCATTTTTTCTAAAAAAATGGGTAACAATTCAGGTGGGTCCTGCAGGTCGCCATCAATGATAAAGACTGCATCGGCATTGGTTTCCGCTACTTCCTGCATACCGGCGCTTAACGCCGGGGCATGGCCGAAATTCCTTGATAAAAAAACGGCGGAGTAATTTTCTTTTCCCTCAATATTTCTTTGTAACAAAATAGCAGTATCGTCTTTACTGCCATCATCAATAAATAATACGCTTATTTTCTCCGAAGATTGAGCTATTAATTTATCAAGCCGTTCTATGACCTGGATCACTCCCTGCTCTTCATTGTAAACCGGGACAAGTATAGTTATGTGTTGTATTGAAGCCATTTATTAATATGTAGCAAAATAACATTTTTAGTCAACTTTAAAAGCAATATTAATACGCAATGCAATAATCTGTACTAATTATAAATGAGGACGATTGATCTAAATGTCGCTTGTTCTTCATTCGCATTTTCTTATCAGCACACAACAAGCATACTATAAGCTGTTCCTTGAAGACATATACATTTAAGGCTGCTTCGCATAATTTTCTGCAAAAAAAAGCCCCTGCAACCAGGGGCTTAATCAATTTATATTTTAATCCATTAATAATTTCTCACCTTCATTTCCACTCTCCTGTTCTTTGCACGGCCTGCCGCAGTTTTGTTGTCGGCAATAGGCTTGTCGATACCATAACCGGTAGCAACCAGGCGGCTTTCGTCAATGCCTTTACTAACCAGGTAAGCCTTCACTGAACTGGCTCTTGCCTCTGATAAGACCTGGTTTTTAGCCGGCGTGCCGGTTATATCTGTATGTCCGTCGATGTCAACCTTATAACTTGGATTATCATTTAAAATGCTAACCACATTATTCAAAGCTGCGTTGGATTTTGCCAACAGTTTAGCACTACCCGTCACAAAGAAAATATTACCTGCTGCTTTATTTACTTTTTCAACAATGGCGGTTTCAATGACCGGGCAACCATAATTACTTGCAGGTCCCACTTCTGAAGGACATTTATCTTCTTCATCATTTACGCCATCCTTGTCAGTATCAGGTACCGGGCAACCCTGGTAACGGGCAACCCCGGCTACATCAATACATTTGTCATTTTCATCGTTGATACCATCTTTGTCAGTATCAGGTATCGGGCAGCCCTGGTATTTCGCCAATCCTGCTACATCAGGGCATTTGTCATCGCCATCGGCAATACTGTCGCCATCTTTATCCGGGCAACCCTGCAAAGAGGCAACACCTGGCGTATCTGGACACTTATCATTTTCATCCAACACGCCATCTTTGTCCCTATCTTTTGGTTCTTCGACAGGAGGTGGTGGAAGTGGCGCAACTTCAACAGCTTTTTTCTTTGTAACGCTACCGGCAAAACCTATGCTGTAAAATAAATGATATGCCGTATTTTCTGTAATTGGTATGCGATACTGAGCATTTGCTAAAATAAAGGCTTCATCAAAAAGATTGATCTGGAAACCAGCACCCGCGGGAATAAAGGCGCCATAGTACCCGGCAAATTTTGAAACGCCTGCGCCCAATGAAAGATAAGGTGATACCGTATATTTATCGGACAATAATTTAAGGTTAGCGACTGCCGTTGCATCAACTAAAAATTTACTCCCGATACCTGGTTTATCGGGCACAGGGTAATCTGCAAAAGAACCGGAAACCATGGTAACAAAATCCAGCTTATTGCTCAGTCCCTGCATATAACTGATAGCCAGGCCCGGGTTCATGCGACTTGTCTTTGACCAGTTTTTTGCTTTAAGGACAGAAGGAAGACCATCACTTCTTAATTCAGCCGCCGTTTTAAAATCAGTAAAAAAGAAGTGAACACCCAATGAAGGAAGTTTTTTATAATCATCCTGGGCAAAAGAAACTGTAAGTAAGCCTATAGCCAAAAAAGATAGAATAATTTTCTTCATATTAATGTTGGTTTTCTTGCATTTAACAAAAGTAGTTGCTTCAAATCAAATCTTAAAATTTAAAACAGGGTGCTGGTTCCACGTGGTAAACCATTAAGCAGCAACCGTCACTGAATCTTGTCTGGTAAATGCTTCGGGGACCGTTTTGCAAAGGACAATATTTTAATTCATAATGCTGCAAAATTTCTTTTACACAGGCTTTTTCTTACCCAATACTTCCACTTTAACCTTTAGCAGTCCTGGGGCAGTGGCGCTTATCTTTTTGGAGGCGGCTTTTGAGAGGTCAATTAATCGCCGCGATTTTGCGTGCAACCTGTCATTTACTTTTACTATTACCGATTTATTATTGCGCAGGTTGGTCACCCTGATCCAGGTGCCAAAAGGTAACACATTGCAGGCGCAGGTCAACTTGCTTTGAGTGAATATTTCACCACTGGCTGTATGGCGGCCGTTGAATTTATTCGCGTAAAAACTAGCCGTTCCATAAATGACCTTTTTACCGGATAATTTGGAAACCTTAGGTTTAAAAGAGTGTTTTTTTTGGCTGAAAGAAGCAGTGCAAAAAAATAGCGTAAAAAAAAGCAACAGCAGGTGTACCGGCCTGGCAACATGGGTTGGGCCAACAAAGAAATTATTCATGAGAAGGAATTAGGTGGCAGGTTACTTGTCCGAGAAATACTTTTCCCTCAACATCTTATCCTCCCCATAAATATCGTCGTAAAACCTGATCTTTTCCCCCTTTCCTTCACAGCTAAAGTAGGCGATAAAAACCGGCAGGCCATTTTTAACCGGTATGCGTTTCTTTTCTTTCCTGGCAAGCCAATTTCGGATGGAGTCTGTATTGTAACGCAATGAATCGCCCGGTTTTAAATTCATGCTATCGTTCCTGGCGATAAAAAAAGCCAATTCTTCCCATTCCTGTACCCTCACACAACCATGACTCAAAGCACGGGAGGCATTCTTAAACAAGTAGCGCTGGTTAGTGTCATGAAGGTACACGGCGTAAGGGTTGTTGAAATTAAATTTCAGGATCCCCAACGCATTGTCATCTCCACTTCCCTGCATCACTTTAAAAGGAATACCCTTTGTGTACTTGCTCCATTTTACAGTGGTAGGATCAATGGTTTCACCTTTGCCATTTACGAGGTGCAGACCTATCCTTGTTAAATAATTTGGATTCACTTTTAATTTGGGAAGATATTGTTTAGCGATAATGCTGGTAGGCACTGTCCAGGTTGGATAGGTGACCATATCTGATATCACGCTGTTCAACAACGGCGTTCTTGTATCCGGCTTGCCACAGATCACTTTTGATACCAGGGCGATTGAATCATGGTCCCACACATTCAGATAATAGGCGGGTAAATTAACCAGGATATATTTTTCCGGCATTACCGGTGGCAATTGTTTATAACGGTCAAGCGTAATGGCTATTCGTTTGAAGCGCTCTATATCACTGAGGTTCATTAAGCGAACCAGCGGTGCTGATATCTTTCCGTCTTGTTTAATGCCTTTCTTTTTTTGATATTTCTTGATGGCCGCGTTTAATTCTGTTGAGTCCGGTAATTTGCTATCCTGCTCTATACATCCGCTTTCCTTCAATCTTTTTTGGATGACCTTAATAAAAAAGGTAGAATCTTTTACATCATTCGCTTTAAACGGGTAAGTGATATAGGTGTACACTTTTCTATCCATGCTATCCAAAAAACGAGGGATATCCCTTTTTAATTCCTGGTAGCCCTTGTGCCTGGGCTCAATAGAATTTATAAGCGCATTAAACTGTTTGTTTTGGATAAGCGCTTGTAATGAAGCAGTATAAAAATCTTTTTTTGCCGATGTATCATTTTTGTTAAACAAAGTGCTATCCGGCACCAACCTTCCAACCTTGATATCTCTTATCAACCGCATAAATCCATCGGTCAGCAATAGGTCCGCCCTTGTCCAGAGAGCAGCATCCATTCTTTTTAACGAATCGCTGTCTAAGGTTGTTTTTAATGACCGTAAAACTTTAAAGTGATAATCTTTTGGGAACAGGCCATACAATTCGCCGTTTTTTATAAAGTCGATGATGGTGTCAGCCACAGGCTCCCATTTTTCTTTATGGCTCCAGATATTTGCGTAATCATTTTTATCGTAAAAATCATTTACAAGGGCAATCAGTCTTAAATGATTGGTATCATCAATTAAGCCATTGTGCTCCAGGGCAAATGCCAGTGCCTGTTTTATATTTTCACTGGTTTCCTGGTCCATTTTTGCCGGATCCGAAACAATTTTTTTATCGGCGGGCTTATCTGCATTATTGCAGGAAATGATAAATATCCAGCATACCAGGGAAAGAAAAATTAATGACGGTATCTTTTGTTGGTTCATATGAGGTGAAAATATTACTAACTTTCAGTACGGTATTCTTTTAAGGGATTTATCAAGCATCGAAACATGAACAAGATAATAAATAGCTATTACATAAAATCAGTTTGCGTATTATTTTTTTTGTCTGCTTCCGCTGATAATTACGCGCAGGACAGTACGCTAAATAAATATGGATTATGGGTGATCGGGAGCGATACCGTGTATCGCGCCACCATCAGGAAAGACGCCAATAAGGAAATGGTTGACCTGAAAAAAGTGGTACCCGGATTGGTATTTGATTTAAAATATGCGGGGACCGATAACTTTATGAAGACTAAATTATACCCGGCAATTACTACCAGCTGGTTGCGCAAACCAGTAGCCATTGCCTTAAATTCAGTACAAAAAGATTTGATCAAACAAGGATTGAGGTTAAAAATATTTGATGCTTACCGCCCCTATTCCGTTACTGAAAAAATGTGGGAACCTGTAAAAGATGACCGGTACGCAGCTGATCCTAAAGTAGGAAGCGGCCACAATCGTGGGATCGCCGTAGACCTCACCGTCATCGACCTGCAAACAAAACAACCGCTTAACATGGGGACAGAATTTGACAATTTTACCGATACAGCACATCACAATTTTACAGGCTTACCAAAAGAAGTATTGCAAAACCGGATGTTGTTAAGAAACATTATGGAGAAAAATGGCTTTAAGGCACTGGAAACAGAATGGTGGCACTATTACTTTGGGACTGGCGTATTTGAATTATTGGATCTGAACTTTGATACACTGAAAAATATGTCCGTTCCTAAATAAAACAATGCAACGTAAATTGCTATTTTTCAAACAGGGTAGAATTTTCAAACAGGGTCAATTGCATACCTGAAGGATCCTGTAGGCGCCTGACTTTGCTCCATGGCGCCTGCCTGGTAGTTGCAATGGAAATAGCGCCGCCTCCGATCAATTTATCTGACGCGACTTCAATATTGGCACCAACATTAATCGCTAAACGCACCGAACCTGACACCCGCTGTCCCACTTCAATATCATCAATCTTCGCAGCATGTTTTTTATCGATCAGTTCCAGCGAAGCTTTGCCAGCTTCCAGGATGATGCCGTTGCCTGTTTCCCCGTGCCATTCTTTTGAAGTTGTCAGACCTGCGCTGTCGCGATAGAATTTGATCAGTTCATCCAGGTTATCCACTGTAAGGATGATACGTAATTCCCTGACTTCCATGTGTTGATCTTTTATAGGTGAAATTTTGAGAGGACTAATTGGAACGCTTTAATTGTGCCAACGCCCTTACGCAAATTTTGCAGTTTTTTCATCTCCCGTAATATCGCCCTTGCTTCTTATTTGTACCTGGATATTCGATATCCATTCAGTGCAACCTTTTTGCAGTAAGTACTCATTTACATCATTGATCACTTTCATTACTTCATCGTAACTGCCTTCGAGGGTAGTAGCAAAAGCGCCCACCTCATATTTTACAGCTGATTGCTGAATGATTGAAATCGCTTCGTCTACCCATTCGTATGGGTGCCGGTCCTGCACAATTGGAAGAATTTGTAAGGATGCATTTACAATATAATTATGCATTTTTATTATTTTATTATACGGGGAATTTGTTGCTCCAACATCATCAGGTCGGCCAGGACAAAAGCTGTAACGGCTTCCAACACAACAGGTACACGTAAAGCAATACAGAGGTCGTGCCTTCCTTTTACAGAGAAATCTTCTATTTCCCGGGTTTCCACATTGATCGTCTGTTGTACTTTAGGAGTAGAGGAAGTGGGTTTGATAGCGATTCGAAAAACCAGCTCATTATTATTGGTGATTCCACCGACGATACCACCCGCGTGGTTGGTTACGGTTCGGCCGTCCATATTTTCTATTGCATCATTGTGCTCGCTGCCAAACATCCTTGCTGCCGCGAAGCCGGTACCGAATTCGATGCCACGCACTGCCGGGATGCCAAAAACCGCATGGCTGATTACGGATTCGACTGAGTCAAAAAAAGGTTCGCCGAGCCCGATGGGCAAGCCGGTCACGCGACATTCAACTATACCACCGATCGTGTCTTTAGCGTCGATGGCTTTTTGCAGTCCAACTTCCGGATCAGTTTCGCCACCAATTTCAAGTATGGTTGCGGCGACATTGATATTGCCCAGCAGTTTTTTTGCAATGACGCCGGCCGCTACCAGGCAAACGGTCAGTCTTCCGCTGAAATGGCCGCCGCCTCTGAAATCTTCGAAACCGCCAAACTTTTTTGAAGCCACAAAGTCGGCATGGCCGGGCCTTGGTACGGCGCGTTGTTTTTCATAATCGCCGCTGCGCGTATTTGTATTGTCGAATAAAATAGTGAGGGGTGCGCCGGTTGTATGGCCGTTAAATACGCCATTCATTATTCTTGGCAGGTCAGCTTCTTTGCGTGGCGTGGTTCCCTTTGCACCGGCTTTTCGCCTGTCAATATCAGTTGTAAAATCATCCACGGTTAAGGATAAGCCGGCGGAACAACCATCAATATTAATTCCTACACACTCACCATGTGATTCACCAAAAATACTTACCCTGAATAGGCGGCCAAAGCTGTTCATAATATTATGCCCCGTTTAAGAATGTATGTTAATAAATAGTGTTACCCCATTGGGAGATATCATCCAGCAGAATTTAATTTGTTCCTTCGAAAATTATATTGATAGCCTGGGAACGATACAGACTTTAAATAATTACTACACGGATATATTTTGCTGTTGCTCGATCGTTGCTCCCAATTTTTGCAAGTGGTCATAGAAATCGGGATAGGATTTATTGATCGCTTCAGCTTCTTCAATGATTACCGGTGCATCCGCTTTTAAGGCTGCTACCGCGCAAGCCATGGCAATCCGGTGGTCATGATTCGAATGAACAGTCGCGCCATTTAACCCTCCTCCTCCATTTACCAACATCAGGTCATCCTGCAATGTTATTGTTACGCCTAATTTTTCAAATTCCTTTTGCAAGGTCAGGCCACGGTCACTTTCCTTGTGGGCCAGCCTGCTTACACCTTCGATTACTGTAGTGCCGCCACAGTAGGAAGCGAGGGCAACCAGGGGCGGAAATAAATCAGGACAATCAGTGGCATTAAAATGAAATGCCTTTAATTTGCCGGGACCAATAACGATTTGTTTTTCTTCGATTGACATTACAGCTTCCGACATGATCAGGGCTTGCAGTATCGCCTTGTCGGCCTGGGTTGAAAAAACATCTAACCCTTTAACGGTAATTTCTCCCGCGATCGCGCCGGCAACTAATAAAAAAGCACCGCCGCTCCAATCGCCCTCCACCGTATACTCAATCGGTTTACCGGTTGATTTGGTTAACGGATAAATTTCAAAAGATTCATACTGGTTATTGATGACATTGTAACCAAAATGTTTCATCACCTGCAAGGTGAGGTCGATATACGGTTTGCTTTTTAAATTCGTGACTGTGATTGTAACAGGCTTCGTGGCTGCTTTCCCAAAAGCCATCAATAAACCGGTTAGAAACTGCGAGCTCAGCGATCCATCGATCGTGATGTCAGTTGGTTGCAACGGACCCTTTATCTTTATCGGCAGCCTGCCATTGTTAGATTCGATTTTAATTCCCAACTTCGGAAATATCGCATCGAAAAAATCCATTGGCCGTGTGAGCAAACTACCAATACCGTTGATAGTTATTTCTTCTCCGCTCAATGCGGCAATGGGCGCAAACATCCTGATACCCAAACCACTTTCGCCGCAATTCATTTCACCCGAAACAGGCATCACGCCTTTGCTTTCTACTACCAGCACATTGTCATTACCCTGCATTTTAATAGCACCAAGATTTTCAATTACTCCCAACGCAGCCTGGTCGTCATTACTAATACCGGGATTCATAATATTCGTTTCGCCATCATTGAGTAATGCCGCCGCACAGGCACGTTGCATAGAGCTTTTGGAAGCAGGTGCACTTATTGTACCTGAAATTTTACCTGGATTTATTGTTACGATCACCTTATGAATGTTGATTGATTAACTCTTTTAATTGAAGGATGGGAATAGGTTTGATGATGGCTTCACCAATTTTATTGAGGAGGACAAAATTCATTTCATTGCCTGCCCTTTTTTTATCCATCTTTAATATTTCCCAAATTTTTTCATGGTCAAATTTAAAGGATACCGGAAGATGATATTTTTCAATAAGGTTGATCACTTTTTGCTTTTCCTCCGGATCAAAATTATTGATCTTTTCAGAAATAGTGCAGGCTGCGAGCATGCCAATGCTAATGGCGTGTCCATGCAATAATTGATAATTATTTTCTATGGCATGTCCCAGTGTATGGCCAAAATTAAGCAGCCTTCGATCTCCATTTTCGAATTCATCTTTTAATACTACCGTAGTTTTGATCCCTACATTTTTTTCTACCAGGGCGGCTAATTTATTGTTGTCTGATTGAAAATTTTCCAGCGTTTCTTTCTCCAGCAGTTCAAATAACGCTGCATCTTTGATACAGGCATGTTTTATTATTTCAGCAAAACCATTTACCCATTGATCCTGCGGTAAAGTTTTTAACAGCGAATAATCAAACAATAAAAATTCGGGTTGTTTAATAACGCCCACGAGGTTTTTATATATACCAATATCAACCCCGTTCTTCCCGCCGATGGAAGCATCGACCATTGCCAAAATCGTAGTGGGAACAAACCCAAACCGCAGGCCCCGCATATACAAGCTTGCCGTGTAACCGGTTATATCGGTAACTACGCCGCCGCCAATACCCACTATGAAAGTCTTACGGTCTGCTTCCAATGCTATCAGTTGCTTAAAAATATCATCTACTGTAGACTGCTGCTTAAATTCCTCGCCCGGTTGAATCACGATTGTTTTCCAACCATCAAATTTCGCCGGGTGGCTGCCAAATATATTTTCATCGGTTATGAGAATCGTATGTTCCTTCGAAACGATCTGCTCCAGGTACGAAAAATCCGCATCAAAATAATAAGCAACTTTTTTTTCTGAAAAAAGATGTTCTGTTTTTTTTATTCCCACTAATCAATAATAAAGGTCAGTAAATAATCAAGCATCAAGTATCCAGCATCCAGTATCCAGCATCCAGTATCCAGTATCCAGTATCCAGTATCCGGCATCCACCATCAAGTATCCACCATCAACTATTCATCACTTTATTCTGGTGATTGATACTTTCCAGGTGTACCGCATCGAAGTACTTGGTTATAAATTCCTGGCTCAATCCCAATTTTTCTCCTCTCTTAAAAGCTTTTTGCAGGATATCATTCCAGCGATTGGTTTGCAAAATCGTGATATTGTTGGCCCTTTTATATTCACCGATCTTATCTGCTATTTTCATTCTTTGGCCGATTAACAACAATAACTCATCATCCACGTGATTGATCTGTTCCCTGAGGGTAGCCAATGCATTTATAAATTCCTGCTTATCGGTATTTTCTGAGCGCCAGATCAATGCATCCAGCATTTCAGCCAGGCGTTCCGGAGTAATTTGTTGCTTGGCGTCGCTCCAC
>JBDSLD010000095.1:0-11145 GCA_039916545.1 Ferruginibacter sp. | reverse complement strand
ACTCGTTTTTTCATCTTTGTTTGATTAATAAGTTTATTTAAGAATTTGTGCGTTTTTTAATTAAACCAAAGCTCAGCTGCAAGCGGCCTTTTTTGTGAGGAGTTTTCCGGCATTTGGTATAAAATTTCCATCTTTTTACCCGGACAAATTGTGCATTACCAGGAGGAATTCAGCATTTTGGCATAAAAGGTTAAGACATTTCGTGGCCAGGCGTCTGAAAAAGACGAAGGAGGTTACCTTTATGGCCAATGACTAAACCCTGCCTGATTGCTGTTTTCCTGTTTCTCCTGGTTTGTCTTTTCAGAGGCTATGTTTCCGCACAAACAAGTGCAGACTATGAGCCCATTTCCACCGCACAAGGCCTTTCCCAGGGACTAATCAACGATATGCTGCAGGACAGGGAGGGTTTTATCTGGATAGCGACCAAAGGTGGCCTGAACAGGTATGACGGGTATACTTTCAAAATCTTCACTACTGATCCGCAGGATAGCAATTCCATCTGCAGCAATTCGATTAGCAATTTGCTTGAAGATAGCAAGGGAAGGATATGGATAGGCACTTATGATGCAGGGGTGAGTGTATATGATAAAAAGACCGGGCGCTTTTTGCGGATCACTCAAAAGCCAGCCAGCGCTTCGGGTCTGTCAGGTAACAGGATTGTGTCTGCAATGATAGAGCTACCCGATGGCCGCATACTTATTTCCCCCCAGGGTGCCAGCATGAATATTATTTCGTTAGGTGAAGATCTAAGCGCTCCACCTTTAATCACCCGGGTAAATCCACCAGGTAAGCGGGAAGTGCTGGGTGCTGGAAAAGATGAAAAGGGCTATATATGGGTGGGCTGCACGGACGAAAGTATTTTTATTTTCAAGCCATCTGCTGAGTCCTTTGAATTGCTAAGCGATGGTCATACATTCACCGACCTCATTGAGCATACCGGTAAGCTGCTCACGGCCAGGTCGAGCCAGGTATTCATCTTACCATCAATGCTTACGGCTACCATAAAACTGCTGGATTCTACAGCGCGGATGTATCCCGGTATTATCAGTTATTTAGCAGGGGGAGAAATGATGCTGGATAACCATATCCCACTTAAAATAGGCGCGGCGGGCAGTTTATTCTACGATTTCAGCGCTGTTAAAAAAGGGGCTGCAGTTACAGATATACGGGGATTTTCCCTGGCCAATATTGTTAAAGACCGAACCATCAAGTGTATTTTGATTGATCGTAGCGGTGTGTTATGGGTGGGTACGCTGGGGCACGGCTTATATAGGTACCGTATCGGCAGCGACCGGTTCAAAACCTTTCTTCCTAAACTTAGCGTTCAGCGGATAGCCGTATTGAAAAATGATATTATTTATGTACACGGATGGAACGCCGCGTCAGCTTTAACAGCTGGCGGATCTGAATGCGCAGATCCGCTAAAATCTGTTGTTAGGGGGTCGCCTTCTACCAATGTGTTGCAGCGGAAAGATGGCGGGTACTGGGCTTACCGCCTGGTTGAAAAAAAATTGATCCGCTATACAGCAGCACTAAAACAAGTGGCCAGTTATCCGGAACCGGTAAATCCAACCCCCACCGAACAGCTTCAGCCAATGTTGGAAGACAGCAGGGAACGGATATGGGTTTGTGGTGCCAATGGAACCTTGGCCACCGTTGATCCTGTTTCAGGCAGGCTAGCCAAATTTGTAATTAATGCTGAACAGAATACCGGTACGTCCGCCCTCGCTCAAACAACTTCATTTTACGAAGACGGCGCGGGTGTTTTTTGGATGGGTACAGAACATGGGTTTGCAAAATTGATATTCAGTAATGATACAGCGCCTCCTGAAGTAAAGTGGTTTAAAAACATTCCGGGAAATAACAATTCACTAAGCTATAATTATGTCTCCTGGTTTATGGATGACCGGGTTAACCCCGATTATTTGTGGATAAGTACCAAAGGCGGCGGGTTGAACCGCCTGCAAAAATCCACCGGTAATTTTATTCATTTTGCCACCCTACAGGGATTGCCGAATGATGTGGTGTATGGAACACTGACGGATAACGCAGGTAATATATGGGGCAGCACCAACCGTGGATTATTTTGCATGCTGGCCGGAAGCAGCAAAGACTCCGGGATAACAGCGTTCAGGATATTCAGCACCAGTGATGGGTTGCAGGCAGACGAATTTAATACCAATGCATTTGGCAAATTAGCCAATGGCGACCTTGTCTTTGGCGGCGTGAACGGCATTAATATTTTTAATCCACAAAAAGTTTTGGCAGCCAGTTTTAAGCCCAATGTATTTATCACAGGGATTCAGATTGGAAATACAATGTTGACACCTGGCGATAAAACAGGCGTCCTGAAGGAAACCATCGAACAAACGCGTTCCATTAAACTTGATTATTTACAGGATGTAGTGACGCTGGAATTTTCGTCGCTTGATTTTACGGCACCGCAGCAAAACAAATACCGCTATCAGTTGATAGGTATTGATAAAGAATGGGTGGAGAGTGGCACCCGGCGTACCGCAACTTATCTACACCTGCCAGCTGGTAATTATACTTTTAAAGTACAGGGTAGCAATAGCCAGGGTATATGGAGCAATCATATAGCTGAATTAAAAATAGCGGTATTACCTCCCTGGTGGCGAAGCTGGTGGGCATGTATTATATATGCTTTGCTGATAGCATTGGCTATCAGAGCATACCTTAAGTTCAACGTAAACAAGGCAAAATTGCAATCGCAGTTAAACTATGAACAGTTGGAAGCCAAAAGAGCAAAAGAACTGGATACCGTTAAAACACAACTATATACCAATATAACCCATGAATTTCGTACACCACTCACCGTGATACTAGGAATGGCACAGCAGGTGATAGAAAAACCTGCAGAGCAGTTCGAAACCCGCATGAATATGATTGTGCGCAATGGTCGCAGCCTGCTGAACCTGGTGAATGAAATGCTGGAGCTTTCCAAACTGGAAACCGGTAAAATGACATTACAGTTGACGAATGGAGATGTTATCCATTTCCTGCGCTATATAGTGGAATCCTTTCACTCATTGGCCGAGAGCCAACAAAAACAGTTGCATTTTCTAACAGACATCGATCTGTTGTATATGGAGTGCGACCGGGAGAAATTAAGGCAGATCATTTCCAACCTGCTTTCGAATGCTATAAAGTTTACGCCGGAAAAAGGGAATATTTATATTACGGTAACAGAAACTGACTCGATCGGTATTAGCGACATCTCCACATTGATTATTAAAGTAAAAGACACCGGTATGGGTATACCCGAAGATCAGTTGCTGCATGTGTTTGATCGTTTTTACCAGTTGGATAATAGTAACACGCGTCAAAGGGAAGGTACAGGTATTGGCCTGGCATTGACAAAAGAGCTGGTTAAGTTAATGAATGGAGAGATTATAGTTAAAAGTCCGCCGGTCGGTGCTTTTAAGGGTAGTGAGTTTACCGTGTCGCTTCCATTAAAGAAAGTAGCTGCCATTGAAGAAAGCTTGGGGAATGATCTTAAACGGCAACCAGTTTCTCCGGCGGCAGTACAACCGGATTTCGCCGCATTGGTGATTCCAGATGAAGAAAAGAATGTAACCGTTCCTTTAATATTACTTGTTGAAGATAACGCGGATGTAGTGGCCTATACTGCATCCTGCCTGCCTGAATACAGGTTGGTGGTTGGTACAGATGGCATAGAGGGTTTTGAAATAGCTACAGAAATGATTCCCGACCTTATTATTACCGATGTAATGATGCCGTTTATGGATGGTTTTGAATTTACCAATAAATTACGCCATAACGGGAATACCAGCCATATCCCTGTTATTATGCTAACCGCAAAAGCTGACATTAGCAGTAAGATTGAAGGCTTGCAGCAAGGCGCCGATGTATACCTCGAAAAGCCATTTAATAAAGATGAGTTGCTGGTAAGGATAAAGAAGTTGCTGGAGATGCGTAAAAACCTGCAACAGCATTACCTGATGAAGGCCGGTTTATCTGACGAAACATCGGTGAATGAGCTTGTTTTGCCCGATAAAAAAAGCAGCGACACTATAGAAGACAGCTTTGTAAAAAGCGTAAGGGAAGCCATAGATCAAAATTTAACGGATGCAGATTTTACGGTAGAGAAGTTGTGTAAGCTTGTTTTTATGAGCCATTCGCAACTGCACCGTAAACTAGATGCGCTGATAGGATATTCCCCCAATAAATTTATAAGGATGATACGCCTTGAAAAAGCGAAACAATTGTTGCTGGACCCGGCCAATAGCATTGCCACTGTTGCTACGGAATGTGGCTATGACGATCCGGGATATTTTGCAAGGGTGTTTAAACAGGAGTATAATCTAACGCCACAGAAATGGAGAAATGCGTAAACCTAATAATGTAAAAGAATAGGTATTTAAAAATCGCCCCCACGCTCAAAAGATAGTGTTGTGCTATTTGTTTTGGTCTTGCGTTACAAGGGACTGGCTTTTTAGCCAAACCTGACAAACCAGGGAAATCAAAAAATAATTTTTTATTCAAATTTTTAAAATATGAATACAAAAAAACAAGCGGAGCGCTGCTTACGGAACAAACGCGATCACGAACAGTTTTGAAATAATAGCGCACGAGAAACTTCCCTAAATAACATTGTTCTGACCAATCGAATGTAGCTGCGATGCCAATGAATATAATTTTTTACACTTCTCAGGCAATTTGCACCTTGCAGATATATTGCCTCAATTATCGTTAATTTACATTGTTATTAATAATTACCGGTATGAATACAGAAAGTCTTTTGGCTGATGAACTTACTGCGTTAAAAAGGGTGCTGACAGAAGTTGTGGGATTGGACGATTTGTATGTTGCGGAATTCAGGCAAATAATGTTTCGGAAGCAACTAAGCAAAAAAGAATTTCTTATCACCGAGGGCAAAACATGCAATTTTATTGGAATTGTTGTTTCCGGAATGATGCGTTCATTTATAAGCAAAGGTGAATCAGATGAATGCAATAACGATTTCTATTTTGAGAATGATTTTGTAAGCGCTTATACCAGTTTCCTAACATCCAGGCCTACAAATTGTAACATCCAGGCGCTAACAAATGTGACTGTCGTTTACATTACCGCTGATCAATACCAGGAATTGCTTTCACGGGATAATGGATGGTTTAAACTCGGTAAATACATTGCGGAAACATTCTTTATCAGGAAGTGTAAACGCGAAACTTCATTTTTAAAAAATGCAGCTGCTGAAAGACTTGAAAGTTTATTGCTGTTATACCCGGGAATCGAACAGCGGATTTCACAATACCACATTGCTTCTTACTTAGGTATAAAACCTGAATCCCTGAGCCGGATAAAACGCTTAACATACATCAATAAATAAAAGTAGCTGTAAGCGGAACTTTGTACTTCAGTAAATATTGAAGTATGCCAATTATCAATTTAAAAGTAAGCGGTCAGGAAGATTCCGCCCTGGCACAACAACTGGCGACGGAAATCAGTCGTCTTACCGCAGAAACACTAAAGAAAAAGCCTGAACTTACGGTCGTCACCGTATCATTTGTACCGGATTATCTCTGGTTTATCAATGCTGTATCGCTGGCGAAATTAAAAATAAGAAGTTTTGATTTAAATATTAAAATAACGGATTCTACCAACCTTAAAATTGATAAGACAAACTATATCGGGGCTGTTCACAAATCGCTCAACATCCTTCTTGGAAGTATCCATCCCATAAGCTATACTGCCATTCAGGAAATGAAAGCAGACGGGTATGGCTACGAAGGATTAACAATAGAGTATAAATATATTAGTAATCAAACGAAATAATTCAGCTGCGGAAAGTGCGACGGCTTTTAAATAGCCAATAGTATTCGCATCTGGCCGGACAATGCAATTAAAGTTCATTGAACAGATGATAATAATTTCGATTGTACATTGGTTTCTGTTGTCAACCGGCTTTTAAATTGTTTAGGCTTTAGTTGATGATGACGTTCAAATACCCTGGTAAAATGGCTAAGATTGGTAAAACCCAGTTTGTAAGCGGTTTCAGATACAGACAGGTTGGCAAGAAGGCTGGCTGCCTGTATCATTCTCATGGTCTGATAGTATTTATGAATACTTTGTCCAAAGATCTGCATGAAAAGCTTTTGTAATTTGGTTAAACCTAAACCCGACAAATCAGCGAGTTCAGGAAGCAACGGACAACTTTCCAGATTCTTTAGCATCGCCAAACGGACAAGATAAATTTTTTCGGCGTCTTCCCGTTTTACATTTACCGGAGCCGTGACAGGGCGTTTGAATAAGTTTGTAAAAAGATGATAAATCAACTCCTGTGCTTTTGTTTTATAAAGTAATATTGGTAGTTCTGTAACGCCGTTAATCCTGATGATTTGCTTTATAACATTATCCATTTCAGGGGAAATGACATCATTAATGACAAATGACGGCTGGGTTTTAATTAAATCTAAAATTGTACAACGACGTTCAGCGTTGAGTAACCCTGTCAGGTAGCTGCGCGAAGTGCCGATTATCAGAAAGTTGATTTGTTTGTCTGCAGGTATCTTTAGTTCAGTATTAAAGTTACACGTGCCAATTTCCACTTCAAATCCTTTTAATTCATCAAAGAAAGGGTCATGTAATTGCTGACTGTATTTTGACAGGAATTTAGACCGGTCAAATTTCAGCGTTAGACTTTCGGTGCTTACAATAGCCTGCCGCCTTAGAACAAGCTCTTGTTTTAATTGATAGTTGTGAATAAAAAGGGCCATGCCATCCAGACTGATGTGCTGTATGAACCCATCTCCCAACCATTGTGGCAGGTGTACTTTGTCGCCTTCTACAACCGTGCTGAAATGTTTGGCGAATGCTGTGAGAAAATGATAATTTTTTTTTACTTGAAATTCAAATGCTACGGACATGAAACGTTTAGGTTTTACCATTGTCTAAAATTGTGTCGTTTTGATGGCAAGCAAAATGACGCTATTAAATATATTAAATCAGCACGTTCAATTTGCGGTTAATCAGACTATTTTTTAAAAAAGCCGGGTTTATAACGGCTTTTTCGACTATTGTTTTCTATAGGCGATGCTTTGCGGGTAAGTTAAATTTGAAAACAGACAAACCAGGGATATGTTGACTGATGACATTTATGAAGCCCGGTTTTAAGCATCATACAAAAAGAAAACTAAACAATCATTAATATGGAAAAATCAAAACCATCGCCGATAACCGTTGACCCTAAAGGCGGGGAAATATTATCAATCGTGGGCGATAACTACCGCGTGCTTGTCTCGGGCAAGCAAACCAATGGTGCATTTGCTACCATTGACATGCTGATACCTCCTCAAAGTGGCCCGGGGCCTCATTCGCATGCCAACTTTTATGAATCTTTTTATATTGTCGATGGCGAAGTGGAAGTTCATTCTGAAGCTGGGAATTATACCGCTAAAAAAGGTTCGTTTGTAGTTATTCCCGAAGGCGGTGTGGTTCACTATTTTAAAAATGTCAGTGATCAGTTGGCTCATTTGCTTTGCACCGTGGTCCCTGCCGGGTTGGAAGAATTTTTTGAAGAAATAGGTGAACCAGTAGCAGCCGGTGAATTTCTTCCGCCACCGCCTATGGATGCGGAAGGCATAAAAAAGCTACAGGCGATTGCTGAAAAACATGGGCAGGTAGTTTATCCACCTAATTTCCTTGATAAAAAATAACTAATCTCATAAATACAGTCCATCCGGGATACTATACGCCGCTGGTTAACTAGAAACTGGCATACACGGGTATGTGTCTGCCGCATTGGACTATTTTTCGGGCGAAGCATGCTATTTTGAATTTGACATGCTTCCGAGCTTTGACATATCATTTTAATCTTAAAAAACATATTCGATCGTTAAAATCTAAACAAATGGCACTTTCCGAAGAAGTCTTACAAACAATCGCCTACGCGGAGGCGCACGGCTATGATAAACTAAACCTTTTGCCACCGCAACAAACCAGGGACATGATGAAACAGGCCCCTGCCAACCCAAACCCGACAGTGGTTGGAGAGGTTATAAATACGATCATTGAGAAAGACCAAATCCCGGTAAGAATTTATATACCCAAAGGAGCAGGCCCATTCCCCGTGATAACTTATTTTCATGGGGGCGGTTTCGTGCTCCTGAGTTTAGATACGCATGATGAAATATGCCGGCAACTTTGCGCTAACACCGGTGCGGTGGTCATGTCAGTAGATTACAAACTGGCACCAGAGCATCCTTATCCGGAGGGACCGGAAAGTGCTGTAGCTGCAACCCGCTGGATGATCGAAAACGCAAAAAAATATAATGCAACAGGCGAAAAAATGGCCGTAGCCGGAGATAGTGCCGGGGGATATATGGCTATTTGGGTAGCTCAAAAATTGACGGCTGCCGGGGTTGTACTCAAAGCACAGTTTGCAACCTACCCGGTAACAGATCACTATTCATCACACCATGCTTCGTGGGAAGAAAACAAGGATGGGTATGTGTTGACTGCAGAAATGATGAAATGGTTCTGGGATAACTATTTAACCGACCCGTCTAAATTCGATGAGGCATCGCCTTTACGGACGGCTGACCTTTCAGGTTTGCCTCCGGCACTCATCATGACGGCAAACTATGATCCTTTGAGAGACGAGGGAAAAGCCTATGCAGATAAGTTGCAGCAGGCAGGCGTCCCTACAATTTATCAAAACTACGAGAATGTCCACGGATTTTTTGGAACAGGTTCGATAGGGCAACAGGCGATGCAGGAAGCCAGCAACTTTTTAAAAGAGAAATTAAAAAGTTAACCATGTTACAAAAAATTTCCAATCAGGAAAAGATCGTAAAGAAAAATGGCGGTTTTGGCATCGAAATACTTTTTCCCGGTAAAGGAATAAACCCAGAAGATTCGGGTATTGGCACCATTGGAAGAATCGACCAGGCAACCGTTACACCCGGTACACTGGTGTCCATGCACCCGCATAGAGATGATGAAATCCTAACCTACCTCAGAAGTGGCATTGTTGAACATAAAGATTCGGAAGGAAATACTGAGGTGGTCACCAATAAAAGACTAATGATGATGAACGCTGGCCGTCAATTTCAGCATGAAGAGCTTGTTTTGCCGGAGGGTGGCGTGCTGACTGCATTACAAATATTTATTCGGCCTGAATTAGGTGGCTTGATCCCGAAAGTACAGTTTTATGATTTCCCTTCAGCAATAAGCCCGAATACATGGCGGGAGATAGCTGGCAAGGACGATACGTTTCCACTACAGATCAGGAGCAGTAGCTGGATCTATGACATTAACCTGGTACAGGGAAAACAGCAATCATTGCCGGTGCTGCCGGTAAGAGACGCTACCTGCCTGATCTATTTATTCGACGGACTGCTTGCGGTCAACGATAATTTTAATATACAAAAAGGAGAAAGCGTGGTCGTTGAAAATGAAGAAATCAGGCTAACAGCCATAGAGGACTGCAATATTGTATTATTTGTAACTGATCGTAATGCAACGGCATTTAAAGATGGTATGTACAGTGGCAACATAAACAGCACAAAATGAAAAAAATAATTTATTCCAGATTCGGCGGCGCTGAAGTTTTACAAATTGCGGATGTTCTGGTTCCCGATGTTGAGGCAACAACCATTTTGATAAAAGTGAAAGCAGTATCCATCAATCCACTGGATTGGAAAATACGCAATGGTGAAATGAGATTAATGTCCGGAAGTAAATTCCCAAAAGGCATCGGAATTGATTTTTCAGGAATTGTGGAAGCGACCGGCACTGCCGTTAACAAATATAAAAAAGGTGATGAGGTATTCGGCATACTGGATGTGTTTAAGGGAGAAGCGTTGTCGGAATATATTGCAGTAGAGGAAAAAGATATCAGCATCAAGCCTCAAAATATTTCTTTCGAACAAGCTGCGGCCATGGCTGTAGTGGGTTCCGCCGCGTTGCAAATATTGAAGACTTTAGTAAGCCTGAAAAAAGGCACGGAAGTTTTGATCAATGGCGCCGCTGGTGGTATTGGTATGTTCGCGACTCAAATTGCAAAAATGGATGGCGCTATAATAACTACCGTAGTAAGCGATAGTGGCATCCAGGCGGTTACAGGCTGGGGGGCGGACTTTGTCGTTAATTACCAGAACGAAGATGTTTTGAAAGGGGCTAAACAATACGATGTTGTTATTGACCTGTCAGGTAAAATGCCTTTTAGCAAAGCAAAAAAAATTATGAAGCCTTCGTCAGTTTATGTTCATACCGCCCCCGGGCCAAAAGAAATCATCAGCTCTTTTTTGATCAACCTGTTTTCCAGTAAGAAATATAAACTACTCATGCTTAAGCCCTCTCCGGAATATCTCGCCGAACTTACAGGTTATTCGCAAGGTGGAATGGCAATTGTGGTGAGTAAAGTCTATCCTTTCAATTCATTTGAAAAAGCTTATACCGAAGTTCCCAATGGTAAATTGATCGGGAAAGCGGTAATTACAATGGACGGGGTGTCTTAAGATCCGGCCGTTGAAGAATTTTCGCATTACAAAAAAAGTATTGGCAACCATCATAACCGCAATAACGAAATAACAAATAACCTCCATTCTTATGCTGCAAAAGAAAACTGTGAACTGGACTAAGTTTGTGATAGGGATTTTGCTTAGCACTGTGCTTTCATTAAGTGTTCATGCTGTGATGCTGCAGGAAATGAATGTTCCCTTTCCGGATCTATCAGTTATTACAACACCTTACAAATTTATCATCCGTATATTTTCGATACTGGGTTTGATATTCTTTTGGGAAATAGCTCAAAAGAAGCTGCATGGTTCTTTTGCAAAAAAATGGGTGCTGCTGTTTCTGATTGACACTATGTTGACAGAATCTCTTTTCAGAGGACCGTTCATGGATGGGTATTGCACCAATTCGATTGGTTATATGTTTATAAATAACATTCCAAAATTACTGGCAATAGGGATAACATGCGGACTAATTATTTTTACTGCGCCGATATTCAGCAAAACACTTTTTAAAATTTTAACCGCTATTGGTATTGCCGCAATTTTTATGTTTGCTGCCAACCCTTTGATGGAAGCGGCATGGAAACCAGTAATGGACAGGGTTGCCTACCTGGCGCCAACCGGCGAATGGTGTAAATTG